>CALMIT010000621.1 GCA_937864255.1 uncultured Saprospiraceae bacterium | reverse complement strand
AGAGGTTTATTAATCAAAATATTTCGCTCCTTATACAAACCACTGTGTATCATCAATTTGTCGCCCGGACTCGCCATTTCAACGGCTTTTTTGATGGAATTCAATTTGCAAGCGGGGCAAATGTCAATATTTTTCGCACCGAGCCACACTGAAAAACAGAGCCAAACAGGGATAAGTAGTACAGCCTTATTCAAATTGATTTTTTTCATAAGATTCCAATCTTTTGCACAAAAACTCCGGCAGAGCAGGAGCGCATTATTTTTTCAAATGACTTTTCAGATTTTCGTAAGTGTAAATTTCTCCTCCTTTCTGCCGCATGATTTGCTCTGCTTTTTCTTTTCCAGAAAATGCGGATAAATAAGCACCCATCGGGCTGGGTATTTCGCGACAAATCAGGAAAGCGGACTGGTGCGCATCTATAAGTTTTTCAGGCTGATCATAATCGTTCACCAATTCAAAAGCGAACTGCAAATCTGGCTGCACTTCTGTAAATTGAACCATACACTCGATTGCGTCAAATAAATAAACCTTTCCTTTTTCGGTCACCAATTCAGCGGCGTGCTGTTTGTCCACGATGGTCATTTTACAAAAATGGCACACATCAAAACCATACTGAATGGTTTTGGGCGCTGGGCTGCAAGCTGCTACAGCAAGTATGATAATTGAAAATAACAGGCTCGTAACTTTCATGATTTTACAAATTTGAGTTTAAAATACCAGGCTGCTATCGCCAATACAATAGAAGCACCCGCAAAATAGCCGCCCGGAGCAGGAAAGGATTGGGCGACAAAATTCAGAATGTCTTTTGTACCGATTAATGGCGGCTGAAAAGAAGCGCCCGGAATTTTGATGGGCGCCGTCGCGCTGAGGTTGTGACCGTAATCGTATTCCCACAGATAAAAATCATAAATACCCGCGGTAGAAAGAGCAACCATCAGGACCACCCACATGAGATAAAACCAGGCCCTGTTGAAAAAAGCCGCCAGTAATCCCAAAAAAGCCATGCCTATGATTACGTACTGAAAATACTTCAATTCGGGAATGGACTCCGGCTCGATGTATTTCATGCCGACGTAATGATTTAGAATATTTATATTTTGTAGCGTGCCGGGATTTTCACCCGCCAGCTTGTTGATCCAGATATACATGGTCACGCCGTCGGGGTATTGAGGAGCAAAAAGCGTAATACGCCACATCGGGAATACAAAAAGCATCAGCAAGGCTGCCACTGCCAGCAGCATTAATATGCGTGATAAATTTTTCATTAGAATTTGCTTTGGAAAAATGGGAGCCTCAAGAGGCTCCCGAAAAAAGATTTAGAATCTTTATGAAAAATCTCTATTGGACAGGCTGATCCTCGCCCAATCGCCATTTCAAGGCGATATTAGAATTGGCGGGCGATACCCGTAAATAACCTTGCATTTCCTGGTGAAGCGCTGAGCAAAAATCTGTACAGTAAAATGGAAAAACTCCCTCCCGCTTGGGCTGCCAAAACAGGGTTTCTGTTTGACCGGGCATTATCAAAAGCTCCGCGTTATTTGCGCCCAGCACCGAAAATCCGTGCGGCACATCCCAGTCTTGCTCAAGATTGGTCACATGGAAATATACCTTATCGCCCACCTTTATGCCCTCGATATTGTCTGGGGCAAAATGGCTTCGGATAGTCGTCATATACACATGGACTACATTACCTTCCCTGACCACTTTCGTTTCTTTTTCACCAAGTGCCCGGTACGGGTGCTTGTTTTCTTCGATTTTATAAAATTTCTTGGATTTCGGAGCAATTCTATCTGCGGAAATAGCTTGCGCATAATGCGGCTCTCCTATCGTCGGAAAATCAAGCAACAACTTCATTTTTTCTCCGCTGATGTCATAAAGTTGAGCAGATTGAGTCAGCTCCGGCCCGGTAGGCAGGTAACGATCTTTTGTGATTTTATTCAAAGCCACCAGGTATTTGCCCTGCGGCTTTTTGGAATCGCCGCCAGGAATGCAAAGGTGACCGACTGAATAAAAAGTAGGCTGCCTGTCCACTACTTCCCAGGTTCCGATTTTCCATTTTACCACTTCCGAAGAAATAAAAAAGGTGGTATAAGCATTGCCGTTTCCGTCAAATTCAGTGTGGAGCGGTCCTAATCCGGGTTCTTTTACAACCCCGCCCACCACTTCGTCATATTTTAAAACAGGGATACCTGCCACTTCTTTTTCAAAGGATTTGTTTTCAATGGCTTTAACCATTTTTGAAAAAGAGTGTACCGTCAAATCCGCGCTTAACTTACCAGCGCCAACGATGTATTCGCCGCTCGGATCTACGTCCACGCCGTGCGGCGACTTTGGTGTCGGCAGAAAATAGACCAACCCGGGGCATTCTTCGGGAATCAGCACTCTGACAGATTTACGGGTTTCGGAGGTAGCCGTGTGGGTAAATTCGTCATACCTGTTTACAAGGTAACTGGTGTTAAATTCTTTGAACTTGCCTTGCGCTACATATTCTTCCGCTTTTTTCCAATTAATCGCAGCAATAAAGTCTTTGTCATTTTGAGAGGCATTTACCTCCAGCAAAGTATTTTTTTGCTCGGTATTGTAAGACGTAAAAAACGTCCATCCGTGCGAATTGCCTTTGCCGGAATGCGCCAGATCATAATCGAAAGCCGGCATCAAAATCTGAAAAGCTATATCCATGCGCCCCGTTTCTTTATCCACTTTAATAAAGGAGAGCATTCCCTTAAAATTTTCGGCATACGAGGCGATTTCCACATCTGCCTGCGGAGTGGGAACGCTAAATCGCGTTCCGGCCACCACATATTCGGTGTTTTCAGTGGTAAAAGGCGAGCTGTGATTGCCGCCGCTGTTAGGCAGTTCAATAATTTCGGCAGTTTCAAAAGTGGTGAGATCAACCCTCGCTACCCTGGGCGTATTATTGCCATTGATAAAAATCCAGCGCCCATCAGTTTCGCCGTTGGTTTGAGAAAGTTCGGGATGGTGAGCGTCGTCCCAGGGAACAAATCCGTATGAAGTTTCCAGCAGTGGTTTGGTTTC
>CALMIT010000620.1 GCA_937864255.1 uncultured Saprospiraceae bacterium | reverse complement strand
TTTTCAAGCCCTCGGGCAGGCTTACTTCGAGACTGATGAAGCCGTCTTTCGGTACCTCGGCGACATATTGCACTTTACCCTCCAGTTTGCCGTATTCCTGATACGGAAAGCTGGACAAACGAATTAAAACGCGCTGATTGGGTTTGACTTTTCCGTTTTCTTTTACTGGCAAAGCAACTTTTGCCACCATTTTTCGCTCGCCGCCTTCGGGCACTACCACCAGAATTTCGTCGCCTTTTTTGACAAATGAAACCGCGCCGTCCACCGGCGCTATCAACAAAAAGTTCTGTTTCCAGTTTTCTACGGCTGCACGCAGGTTTTTTTCCGATTCATTGATGCGATCCAGGGTCTGCGAGGAGCCGATTTTCGCACCCTGTTGGATAAAATTGATCTGACCTTTGAGCGAGCTTATTTCTATTTTTTTTGCCTCTATCTCTGCTTCTATATTTTTAATTTGTGTTTCCACATTCGAAAGATCGGCGCGGTATTCTTCGAGTTGTTTGAGATCGATTTTGTAGTGTGCATAATCCGTTTGGCTTTGTGCATAAGCTTTTTTGCGCAGCCCGTAAGTAAACTGAACGCTCTGCAATCTTTTCCTGTCCACCTCAAGTGCATTTTCCAACGAGCGGATGCGGCTTTGCATTTGTATGATACTCAGCTTTTCCGTTTGCCCGCTGCTCTGAATCTGGTACTGGCGAATATTCATGGCAAATGTGGTAAACGGCTCCTGGATTTCGCCCAAAACCAAAGATTCTATTTCTTCAAAATGGTGAAAGGTGCTGGTGTTGTATGCGGAAAAATCTTCCAACTTCCGGCATAATTTAAAAACGTCCTGATAAAACGCCGGATTTGAAATCACACCCAGCGAATCGCCCTTTTTTACTTTTTGATCATTTCTCACAAAAACATCGGAAAGATAACCGTCGGCGCGCGCCACCACAGGCAGCGGAGGCATTTCGGAAGTAAGTGTGGCCGGCGCCTGAACGACGTCGGGATATTTTACCACCCAGCCCACCATCGCCAAACTCAAAATCGTAAAAATGATAAAAATAGTGCCCCATAGTATTACCCACGAGGGCGTTGTGCCCAGCAACTCCTGCACTTCTTCACTTTTAAGATTTATGTTTTGCCGGTATTCCATACATAAAAATTTTCTCAGTTGCCAAGTTCCGTTTGTTGCCTCAGCAAATGATAATAAGCTCCGCGTTT
>CALMIT010000619.1 GCA_937864255.1 uncultured Saprospiraceae bacterium | reverse complement strand
CCTCCACGACATCGCCGTCTTCCGGCGAATCTTCATTTTTTAAAATAGCGCCCGAAAAAATCCAGGGATGCCGCCGCCCGATCGCGTCCTCTTTTTTGGGATGAATGACTACTTTTTTCAAATTTTCAATTTTGAAAACAAAGAAAACAAAAAAAGAGGTTGCTCCGCGTACGAAACAACCTCTCTCCTGTATATAACCCAAATTTAGTTTTTGACGATCTTTCTGACGCCGTAGCCCTGCGCCGTTTGCAATTCCAGGAAATAAATGCCTTTGGGCAAAGTTTCCCAATTGAAATCAGCCGCCTGGGCAGACGGGTTGTCCCAACTTTGTAAAATTTGCTGCTGAAGATTTCTCAAGATCATTTTTTCCAAATTCAAACCGCTTCCAAATTCAAAGTTGAGGTTTTTGGAAAACGGATTTGGAAAAACACTCCAGGCACTTTCCGGCAAAGTATTTCTCGTGCCGGCGGTAATGTCAAATTTTGTCCCGGAATTCAGCACTTCTTTTGTACCCGTATTTTGCACCCAGGCAAGTACATACACCTCGTCGGCTTTCCAGTTAGTACCAATCAGGCTGTATTGAAAAGTGTGATAAGTACTTTGTCCCGGCGCGGGCAGCGTGACTTGCTCGCCAAGATTGGAAGTCAGGAATTTGCGCAGCACATTGTGATGCAATTTTTCACCGTTGGGGCTGCTATAATCTATTTCTTTTTCAAGCACTGCGACAAATAATTTTGTCTCGCCTATCGGTGCAGTATCATAAGCTTTTATCTGGACGGTCACGTCGGTTTTATCAAAACCGTGCGCTTCCGATACCTTGATCTCTATCGGGCTGGTTTTCCCTTTTTCAGCTTCCAGTGCAGCAGCGGTGATGAGTGGGTTACTGCCCGGAGTTTTCACGCCGTTCATAAAAACCTGCGGCGAGCTGAAAACCGAGTAAAAGTTTTTTCGCGCGTCATTGTCAGGCTTATTATCCTGATAAAATCTGCAATTGACGTACGGGACCGGCGGATGTATGGAAATATGATGAACAATATCATCATAATTGGCAATTGTATTAAAAAAAGCAGGGTTTCTGGAGGCGCAGACGGAGCAGTTGGTGTTGGTAAAATGTTCCAGCAAAACGTACTTTTTCGGATTTTGCGCGAAAGCGCTGATTGTGATGAGGCAGATGAGAACAGAGAGCGTCGCTAATTTTTTCATGCACTTCGTTTTTTTGTGAAGGATAAAATTGAGGTTTTTTAGAAAAAACAGAAATTCAAACACAAACGGTTGTCCGTAAGTTTACAAACCTCGTTCCGAAAATCATTTTTTTTCATCGCTCCTATTCTTTAAAAAAATGGCTATTCCATTGAAAATAAAAAATCAGGGTTTATTTTACAGCGCTATGTTGCTAAAACGAAAAATCCCGGCCACGGGCCGGCAATTTTTTAATTTTCAAAAAAGCTATTTATGAATTTTTCGAGAAGAAATTTTATCAGTAAGACAGGCAAGGCGGGTTTGTCGCTTGCCCTGACGCCTTTTTTACAAACGGCAATAGGGCAGAAAATTGATTTTGATCTTTCAAAATTGGCGCTTCCCGACACGGAAGACGTGACCGACAATGAAGATTACTGGCGGCTTATCAGACAACAATACACCATATCTCCGAATATCATCAACCTCAACAACGGCGGCATTTCTCCGCAGCCCCGCGTCGTGCAGGAAGCTGTAGAGCACTACAACCGGATGAGCAACGAAATACCGAGCTACTATATGTGGCAGATTCTTGAACAATCACGCGAGCCTGTCAAAGAAAAACTTGCCGAACTGGGCGGCGTTGAGCCTTCCGAAGT
>CALMIT010000618.1 GCA_937864255.1 uncultured Saprospiraceae bacterium | reverse complement strand
CGGGCACAGCGAAGTACTTGACTGGATTGAAAAACGACTCATCGTCGGCGATAAAATAGGTGTGGTTCCTGACGGCGTGCCTTTGGTGCCGCTCCATCACGATTTGCAAATTTGGTTGAAAAAAACTCGCCTTGCAAAAGACTGGGGACAGGCAGGGTTTGTGGACAAAAAGCTGGATCTGCGCAAAGAAAACCAACGCAACGTCAGCCATTTTTTGCACCGGCTGTTGATTTTGGAAATCAACTGGGGCAAAAAACTGGAAACGCCGGGCGCGCCGACGGGCAGTTTTCATGAATTCTGGAAGTTGAAATGGGAGCCGGATTTTGCACTGAAAATCATCGAAGCGGGCGCCTGGGGCAACACGGTGCAGGATGCCGCCACGCAAAAAATTATTTCAAAAATAAAAGATGAAACGGGCTTGCCCGCGCTGACCGGCTTTATCGAAGAGGCTCTTTTGGCTGATTTGGAAGATACCGTTCAAATTTTGCTGGAAGCAATCGAAAAATCGTCGGCGCTTTCGCAGGATGTTTTTCACCTAGCGGACGCGCTGCCGCCTCTCGTGCGGGCATTTCGCTACGGAAGCGTGCGCAAAACGGCCGCCGGCTCGCTGCTGAAAGTGATAGACGAAATAGTGCCGCGCATCGCCGTACAGCTTCCGGCGGCCGTTCAGTTTTTGGAGCAGGACGCGGCTCAGGACGCTTTTAAAAAAGTGCTGGCGGTGCATCATGCGCTCGGCGTTTTGCATCGTTCCGATTTTTACGATTTGTGGTGGGCGGCTTTAAAAAAAATCGCTTTCAATCCTGCCTCCGCGCCGGTGATCCGGGGGCTTGCGCTGCGGTTTTTGTTTGACCGCGAACTTTTGACGGTGGACGATGCGGTGCGGGAAATTGCTTTTTCGCTTTCGTCTTCCGACGATGCGCGCGAAGGGGCATTTTGGTTGGAAGGATTTTTGCACGGCAGTGGCGCTGTGTTACTGCATCATCCGCAGCTTTGGCAGGTTTTGAATGATTGGGTAGCAGAAATTTCCATGGAAAATTTAAAAAACATACTGCCTTTGCTGCGGCGGGCTTTCGCAAATTTTACCGCGCCTGAAAGGCAAAAATTACTTCAACGCTCCGCCCAAAAAGAAACTCCGCCCACAACAATTTCAACCGCAGAGAAAAATGAAAACCTGTTTGAAAAATTTATCCCTCAACTCGCGGCATTGTTGAAATAAAATTCAACCGACAGTTTAAATTAATCAAAATTTGACCTGGACTTAATTCAAGGGTAATAATGTCTGACAACCTTTGAGCATCAATTCTTCAGAGTTTTTGCTGCTTTTAGTTTTCACGCACTAACAAACCCTGGATTATTTCTTACCAATCCTTCATTTTGCTAACGCTCAAGGGTTTTGAAAAAAAGGTCGTACTGCCAGGTAGGACCTTTTCTTTTTTTACAGTATTTGAAGTTTTGCAAATTTGAGCATGATTCGGCGGTTCGGTGATTCGATACCTTCAAAAAAAATTGTGGCCACGCGATTATCGCGCGAACCGTCAATACTTATCACTTTACCTTCGCCAAATTTCAAATGCAGCACCTTCATACCTGCCTGTATTTTTTCGGAAGGGCTTGGGTTAAAGTCTTTTGGGTCAATGTTTAAAACTGCCTGTTGTTTGCTGTGCGGACTTTTAAAGTTGCCGCTGATACCGGCGCCTGTTTTTGCGGCAGGTTCGCCGGCAGCGTTGTAGCCGTAGCGCTGATCGCCGCGCCCGATAGATACGCGCGCCTGCGCGCCCAAGGGCACCGAAGTATCCAGATTTTCAGAGGAAATTTCCTCCAAAAAACGGCTGGGCTGATTGTAACGGATATTGCCATATTGGTATCTGCTGGCGGCAAAAGAAAGCGTGAGCAACTGCTCTGCACGCGTGATGGCAACATAAAAAAGGCGGCGTTCTTCATCCAGCCCCTCTGCCGAGTCAAGCGACAAAAATGACGGAAAAAGATTTTCTTCCAGCCCGACCACGAAAACGGATTTAAACTCCAGACCTTTCGCAGAGTGTACCGACATGAGCGTGATGTGGTCGCCGTCGCTTTTATCGTCGTCAAAATCGGTGAGCAATGCAATGTTTTGGAGGTAAGACGCCAGCGATTTATCCACATCTTCCTGCCCTTCGATAAAATCATCGTTTTCCACAAACTCGCTGATCCCGTCAAGTAGTGCGTTGAAATTTTCAAGCCTGCCCAGCCCCTCGATCGAAGTATCTGTTTTCATCAAATCCATCAGGCCCGATTTGCGTGCTACATAGGCTGCCACTTCGTAGGCATTGCTGTTGAGCGCGCGTTTTCCAAAATCTGTGACCATGGATTTAAAATCTGCGATGGCATTTTTTACGCGCGGCCCGGCTTCCACTTCATCCAGCGTAGTCCAGAGCGTTCGCTGGCTGTCGTTAGCCAATTGGCTGGCTTTTTCTATAGTTGCATCGCCGATGCCGCGGCGCGGATAATTGATGGTGCGGCGCAGCGCTTCTTCGTCGAGCGGATTCACAGCCAGGCGCAGGTAGGCGATAAAATCTTTCACCTCTTTGCGCTGGTAAAAAGAAGTGCCGCCAAAAACGCGGTAAGGAATATTGAAACGGCGCAAATTTTCTTCAAAGACCCGCGACTGCGCATTGGTGCGGTACAAAATGGCGATGTCTTTATTGCTGAGGTGGTGGCGGTTTTTTTGCTCCAGGATTGCGTCGGCGACTCGTTTTCCTTCTTCGGCGTCGCTCATGCCTTTGATGACCTGGATTTTTTGCCCCTGCCCTTTTGCCGACCAGATTGTCTTCGGAATTTGTTTCCGGTTGTAAGTGATCAGTTCGTTGGCAGCCCTCACGATATGCTCGGTGGAGCGGTAATTTTGTTCGAGTTTGAAAACTTTTATATCAAAATTTTTAAAGTCGTTTTCAAAATCCAAAATGTTTTGAATGGTAGCGCCGCGGAAGGCGTAAATACTCTGCGCATCGTCGCCCACCACGCAAATATTCCTCGGGCTGTTTTCAAAATGCACCAGTTTGCGAATGATGGCGTATTGCAAAAAATTGGTATCCTGAAATTCGTCCACCATTACGTACCTGAATTTTTCGCGGTATTTTTCCAACACCCCGCCCGGATTGGTTTGCAATAATTCGTACAATTTGTACAGCAAATCATCAAAATCCATCGCACCCGAGCGCCGGCACCGCACCACATAATTTTCATAAATTTTGAAAAAATTCGGACGCTTGGCGAGGCGGTCTTCTTCCATCAAATCGGGGCGTTCCACGTAAGCTTTCGGCGTGATCAGGTTGCTTTTTGCCGAAGAAATCCGCGAACGAATCTGATTCGGATTGTACACATTTTTATCCAAATTCATCTCTTTGATGATAGCCGTCAGCACGCTTTTGGTGTCGTCGGTATCGTAGATGGTGAAGTTGGTTGGGTAGCCGATTTTATCGGCTTCGCGGCGCAGGATTTTTGCAAATACGGAGTGAAAAGTACCCGCCCACACATTATTCGCTTTTGTGCCGACTACTTTTTCGATGCGCTCAGTCATTTCGCGGGCGGCTTTATTGGTAAACGTGAGCGACAAAATCTCCCAAGGCGCTACGCCTTTTTCAATCAGGTGAGCGATGCGGAAAGTGAGCACGCGCGTCTTGCCCGAACCCGGCCCCGCTACTACCAACACCGGACCCTCCGTGGTCGTCACAGCCTGTTTTTGCACTTCATTAAGTCCGTCGAGATAGTGGTTGCTCATGAATGGTCGTTTGCGATGAAAGGTTTTTCAGTTCTTCGTTTTCGGGAGGGCCAAGTTCTGAAAAATATTTTTTTAAAAAGGAAATTCACATCAGCCTTTCAAACTTTCGAGGAGCCACTCGCGCTCGGCCAGCATTTTTTCATTTTGAATTTGCTCGCTCAATGCCGCTTTTGCGCTTTTATCAAAAATATTAACCTGCGTTAGTTTTTGCATATAGCGGATAAAATTCAGGTAATTGTCTTTGTGGTAACCGAGGATTTTTTTGCGGCGGATGTAGATTTTAAAACTTTGCAGCAAGTTGTCCAGCGAGTCAAACTCCGCGAGCTTGTAGTACATTTTTGCGAGGGTGGCTTTGGCAAAAAGGTTGTGCAAAACGTCGTCGTGTTCCATCTGCGTGAGCAGCGGCATCGCTTTATCGTAGTCGCCTTTTTCAAAGTAAAAATATGCCAGATTGAAGCTATGAGTACCTTCGCGATGCTCGGGATTTATCTTGTCTATTTGTTCGTTGATAAATTTTTCTGCCCACCCAAAATCTTTCAATTTGACCGCAGCTACCACGATGTTATTGAAAGTCCAGCGGCTTAGCATCCCGTTTTCCAAAAATACGCGGGCGTCCAGGCCAGACTTATAAATTTCAAAAATTTCTTTAAAAAAACTGCCTTCGCCGCGGTTGATTCTGCGGATGCAAAAATTAGTAGCCACGAGATAAAGTCCACGCAATTCCGAGGCATCAAAACGATCGCGATGCAGTTGCAACAGTTTTTTCAACTGGTGAAAATTTTCAACCTTTTCAATGTTCGACAAGGAAAGATAGGCGTAATAATAGAGCGCGATAGCCGGCTCTTCGATGCGCCCGCTGTTTTCGATATGTTCCAGTACGTTGGGCAGCAAACCCGGATCGTATTCTTTTTTAAAAACTGCCTGATGGCTCAGCAGGGTGCAGGCATTGTAAAGTTTTTCAGCGATGTAGGCAATGTCCTGAGCGTCTGAGAGTTCCTGCAACTGAAGGTCGCCCGTACGACCTTCTCTGGCAAATTTGAGTTGTTCGATTTGCATTTTGTAGCGCAGGTTGTGGTATTGGTTGTTGCGCAAGGGAAGTTTTTCGAGTGTTTCTTCCAGTTTTTTGTACAGCCTTCTAAACTGGTCATCCAATTTATGCAGCCTGTAGGCACGCAGTAAAAAAATCTGCTGTTCGATATTATCTTCCTCCCATTGTTGCCAGGCGAGGAACGACTCTATAAGTTTTAAAAGATAGGAATTGATGTAATGAAGTTTCTGGAGATCGAGTTTTTCATCCTTGAAAATGACTTTGAATATTTGTTCGTTGCTTAAAGCGCTGCCGCCCTCTGAAATAGTTTTTTGCAAATAATCGAAAAGCCTGATTACATCCGTGTGCTGATTAAAAAACGGCGACTTTACAAACTTGTCGAGCAGTTTGACTTCCTTCTGGTCAAGTTTTTTTATGATTTGTACAACTTTTGATTCCGCCATTTTTATTTTTTATCCGAGAATTTAATTTTAAAAACGCAACAAAAATAGGCTTTTTTAAAAAACAACCATCCGAGAATCATCAATTTTTGATCCGAAATTTTAGCGCCGTATCAGGCGATATTTAACCTTAGAAAAATAGCACTGAGCATAAATGAATAGATTTTTCCAAATAAGACCTCTGGCTGTTCTTTTTATACTCCTCGCCTATGCCACGGTATATGCTCAGGGCTGGGAGAGAACATTCGGCAGCACGGCCTCTGACGTAGCGAGTGATCTCTTACCCACTGCCGATGGCGGATGGCTCCTGGTAGGTACTACCCAAAGTTTTGGCAATGGCAACCGGGATGTTTATCTTGTTAAGGTGGATGCGGATGGTTTTGAGCAGTGGCATAGGTCATTTGGAAATAGTGATTGGGACGAACTGGGAGCAGCAATTGCGCAAGCTGCCGACGGTGGATTTTATATTGCGGGTACACAATTGCGTACGTCAGCGCCCGATTCGAGTTTGGCTTTTTTAATAAAAACCGACGTACTGGGCAATCAACTCTGGACGGCGTTTGCACAGGAGGATTCGGTGGTGTGCAGGTCGCTTGAAACAAGTGCAGATGGAAATTTGATAATCACCGGCAGCAAAATAAATTTCATAGACGATAACGGGACTCCGCTCCCGGGCAATGATTTTTTCGTATGGAAAGCCGCCGCCGGCGACGGAAGCACAATCTGGGAAAAAGTGCTGGGCGGCGCAGGTATAGACGAGGGCTACGATGCCGCAGCTCTGAGCGACGGCACATGCCTGGTAGTTGGTTATACGCATAGTTTTACTTCGAGTATTGACGCCCTGGTTTACAAATTGGATGCCGGCGGAAATGTTGTCTGGGAAGAAATCTACGGCGCTCCCACCGATGAGGAACAGGCATTATCCATCATCGCCACGTCGCCGGATGAATTTGTTTTTTGCGGATTTAAAAATGGCGCCGGAACAGCCGATGACGACATCTGGCTGACCAAGATAGACACAGAGGGCGATGTGATTTTTGAAAAAACGCTGCAAGAAAGCGGATTGGAAAGTTCCAGAACAATCGCGCAGGCGCCTGACGGTAGTTTGATTCTTGCCGGAAACACGCGCATCAATGCAAATGCCGACAGAAATGTACTACTCTGGAAAACGGATAGTGAAGGCAACCTGATTTGGAAGCAAACTTTTGGCGGACAAAACCGCGATGAAGCTTCCGCTGTGTTGGCAGATAATGACGGCGATATCACCGTGGCGGGCTTTACTCAAAGTTTTGGCAATGGCAGCGCCGATGCATATTTGATTCGCACAAACAGCCTGGGACAAAGTTTTTTAAACATCCTCAAAGGCAATGTTTTTCAGGATTTGAATGACGATTGCATCTATCAAACAAACGAGCCGATTATTAATGGGTGGTTTTTAAATATCAAGGGCACAAAAAGCTACTACGTGACAACTGATTTGGCAGGTAATTTTAACATCGCTGTGGATACGGGGACTTACACTGTGTCCCTTCTGCAACCCAATGAATATTGGGAGCCTTGCCAAAATCAACTCACTGTTTCGTTTCAAAATTCCTATGATACCCTGACCATCAATTTTCCGGTACAAAAGACCTCTGACTGTTCTTCTTTGCATGTGGACGTTTCCACACCTTTTTTAAGACGCTGTTTTTCCAACACCTACTTCGTCCAATATTGCAATCAGGGCACACAGGTTGCGGCCGGTTCTGTTCTGGAAATCGAACTTGATCCGCTTCTTGATGTCACCGGCGCATCACTGCCCTGGACGAATCAATCGGGCAATGTATTCACCTTCGATGTAGGCAACCTGGAGCCTTTCGAGTGTGGCAATTTCAAAATTTTCACGACAGTCAACTGCGATTCTACATTATTGGGGCAAACTCATTGTGTGGAAGCGCATATTTATCCTGATTCTTTTTGTATCGCTCCCGGCGCCAATTGGGACGGCGCCAGCGTGGATGTGGATGCTGTTTGCACAAATGATTCGATAAAATTATTCATCCGCAATGTGGGTGATAACGAAATGAACGGACGCAGCGCCTTCATCATCATCGAGGATCAAATTATTTCCAAAATAGGCAGCGTACAACTGGATTCCGGACGGGACACGGTTTTTACTATCAAAGGCGACGGCAAGACGATACGGCTTGAAGTGGATCAGCGACCGGGGCATCCGGGCAGAAGCAATCCGTCGGTCACCGTGGAAGGTTGCGGGTCAATTTTATTCAGTACCGGGTACGTCACCCAGTTTCCACAAGATGACGGCAATACTTTTGTAGAAATAGACTGCCAGGAAAACATTGGTTCATACGACCCAAATGACAAAAGAGGCGATCCTAAAGGCTTTGGTCAGGAGCATTTTATTGAGCCAAACACAGACCTTGAATACCACGTCCGTTTTCAAAATACCGGTACCGATACTGCTTTTACGGTGGTTATTCGCGACACGCTTTCGTCTTTTCTGGATAAGGGCAGCGTGATACCCGGCGCATCCAGCCATCCATACACGATGGAACTTTACGGCGACGGAATTTTGAAATTTACCTTTAATAATATTTTACTGCCCGATAGCACTACCAACGAGCCTGGCTCTCACGGTTTTGTAAAATTCAGAATCAGACAAATGCAGGATGTGCCTTTGGGTACAATGATTGAAAACGGCGCCGCCATTTATTTCGATTTTAATGCGCCGGTTATTACCAATTTTACGGATCACCTTGTAGGTCTGAATTTCGTGGAAATAGATACGGTTTCTTCTTCTATCCAAATAACGGGAGATACCGGCGCCAGCGTGGTTGTTTTTCCAAATCCGTTCTCAAATACAACTTTGATAAAACTGGAAAATTACATCGCGAAAGACGGCGTATTAAAAGTATTCGATGCTTTTGGCCGGCTGAAAAGAGAGGAAAAAATAGATCACAATCAATTGATTTTCAATAGAAAAAATTTACCGGGCGGTTTATACTTTTTTGAAATATCCGATAATAACCGACGCCTGATCACCGGCAAACTTTTGCTGAACTGATGAGGCTGATTTAAGAATAATTGTTTATTTGGTGTGAATTCGCAGGCCGATTGACTAAACGAAGTTGATCGGCTTTTTTTATGCCATACGATTTGAAATTTTACTCTAAAAATTATCTTTATACTCGATTTTGAAAAAAGCGACATTCACATTAATATATTTTGGAACTTTAGAGTCTGTTTAAATCATAATTTTACTGCACAGCGTATTTCAAAATAAACACGGGAATAAATTTTGCAATAAAATAAACTTGAAGTGAAATACCACACACCAAATACCTCCTCTGACGATGAAAAAACTTTTTGCAGCCACTGTTCTGCTCTTCTTTTTAGTACTCATCTCGGCTAAAGGACAACCTTGCCTGCCAGCCGACGAACCACCGGGCCCATTGGTGTGCTGGCCGGATATTTCCAATTTTAATGCAACAACTTTAGGCTATACGCCCAATACCGCCCCCCCGGGGTTTTGCGGCACTATCGAAAACAACAACTGGATTAGTTTCATCGCCTGCGAATCCAGCGCAACATTCAGCATCATTCCGTTCAACTGTAAATTCAACCTCGGCGTACAAGCAGCCGTCTATAATCAAAACCTTCAAATGGTCTCCGACTGCTTTTCATCTGATGGTATAGCAAACGGAGGAGAAATCAGCGCCAACAACCTCACCCCCGGAGAAATTTATTACTTCATGGTGGATGGTTATTCGGGCGATATTTGTGATTATAATATTTCCGTAAAATCAGGCATTTCGACTACTTTCCTGGAATTTAATTACTTAAATATCCCGGGCTACATTACAGGTCCCGGTTCTGTTTGTGCCGGACAGACTGTCAATTTATCTCTCACGCCTCCGACTTGCCAGATACAAACTGATCAGATCAACGGGTGTCCTTTGCCTGATATGTCCGGTTTGTTTGACACGCTTTATCACTGGTATCTGCCTGACGGAAGTTATGAAACGACAGGCAACCACATAGGAGTCAACCACTTGACCTGGGAGGCTACAACTTCGGGCACTATCAGCGTTTTTGTAGAATTGATACCACGTGTTGTGGTGTGTAGTCCCGAGTCCTGCTTTCCCTGGCTTAATGAAAACGGCTGCGATCTGGAAGTACAGCCTTTTCAATTAACTGTTCGTGCTCCTGACATAATCACCCTGCCAAATATTGAAATATGTGCAGGTAGTTGTGCCTTTTTTCGAGGTCAGACATATTGCGATGCCGGCGACTATTCAGTAGTCATCAATTCGGAAGACGGCTGCGATACCACTTTTTTATTCAGCCTTTCATTTATCTCCTCCACCTCTTTCAATCTCGGCAAGCAGCAGCTTTGTGCCGGAGAATGTTTTGACTTTAACGGAACAGCTTATTGTGATGCAGGCTGGTATGAGGTAACGCTCGCAGGGGCAAACGGCTGTGACAGCATTGTAAATTTTGAAGTAGAAATTCTTGCCAAACAAGAAACAACGCTACCTACTGTAAAAATTTGCCAGGGCGATTGCTATCAAACAGAGAACCAGACTTTTTGCAATCCCGGAATCTACCAGTTTGCCTACACAGATCAAAACGGATGCGATAGCATTGTAAAATTCAAATTGGAAGTTTACGAAAAGCAGGAAACGGTCTTGCCTCCCGTAAAAATCTGCCGGGGAAATTGCTATCGAATAGAAGGTCAAACTTTTTGCGAACCCGGAACTTACCGCCTGACGCACGAAAATCAATACGGATGCGATAGCGTGGTTGTTTTTCAACTTGAAATTTTACAACCTGCCGTGACCGAATTGCCTGCCCAGACAATATGCGAAGGCGAGTGTATCGAAAAAGACGGGCGCTCGCTTTGCCAAAGCGGCAGATACGGATTTACTTACGCGGCAGCCAATGGCTGCGACAGTGTTGTCTGGCTTGATCTCACGGTATCCAAACCAAAAGTGACTCACCTGCCCGCCGTACTTTTATGTAAAAATGAATGCTACGATTTGAATGGAATACAGTATTGCTCCGAAGGCAAATACAGGATTAATCAAAAAGACCGCTTTGGCTGTGACAGTACCGTCATTTTCGAATTATTTATCCGAAACTTAGCAGTAGAAACGCCTGAATACGAAGTACTGACTCCCGAAAACAGCAGCGTTGAATTAAATGCGACATTGACAGGAAAACCCGAAAATGTAGTTTTCAACTGGCAAAAAGATCGGGAGGCTACTATACTTTCCACTACACCCAAACTCCGGGTAAGTGCGGCCGGAAAATACATTTTGACCGTCACCGACACCCTGCGCGGCTGCGTGGCAAAAGATACGACCGACGTCGCCGAATGGAAAGTGGCTTGCCGGGAAAATGAACCCACGCCTCCCGGAAAAACCTGCGCTTATGCACCCTTTTTGTGCGGCGAGTTTTTAAACGGCTATTGTACCACGTTACAAACAAACACAGAGCCGCAGCCCGCCGGCTTGCTTTCCAAAATCAACCGGCAACTCGAAAACCCGCATTGGCTCAAGTGGTCTCCGTGTGAAAGCGAAGTGATTTTTGAGTTTGCAAGCGCCAATTGTACGCAGCAAAAAGGCATGGAAATTTTTATTTTAAGAACGGATGACTGCGAGCAGTTCGACATTTTGAGCCAGTCTCTGATTTTACAAAGTTCAGATATTCAGGAACTCTCCGTAAATAACCTCGATCCGGGAGCAGTTTATTACCTGGTGGCGGACGGAGTCGGGGGAGATTTTTGCCAACTAAAAATTGCCGTTAAAAAAGGCATCAACCTCGAACCGCTCGAACTGGTGCAAATTTCCGGCGGATACATAAGAGGCCCGGCAAGTGTTTGTCCCGGTGAAGTTATCACCCTTTCAATAGTGCCGCCTACCTGCGCCATCCGCTCTTCCGACGGCTGTGCCTTTCCGTTGGATCGCCTCGATTATGCCTCCGGCGAAGCTGTGTGGGATTTGCCTTCCGGGGCACAAATACTCACTGAGCCTGGCAGTTCATGGATACAAATTCAGTTTCCGGCGAATGCGCTGCTACCCGAAAATATAGCCGATATGGAAGGTCAGCTGACCTGG
>CALMIT010000617.1 GCA_937864255.1 uncultured Saprospiraceae bacterium | reverse complement strand
CCGCTTTCATCCAAAATGTATATGTGGTTGGCGGTGTTAAATAAAAACTGCCGGGACTGATCTTTAAAAATATTCAACTCGTAAAATTCCGAAAATATCGGCCCGTCCATCTTTTTTTTCCACAAAACAGCGCCGCCTTTGTCAATCATATAAAGCTGATTTGCAACATCCTGAACGAGCAGCCCGTATTCGGTTCCGTCATTTAAACGCACTACTTTGGGGCGCTCCAGAATGTTGGTGTCCAGGGTGGTTTTCCAGGCGATGGTGACGGAGGCGGGCGCTTTTTCCGTCGTTTGATTTTTCGAAAAAAGTAACCTGCCCGAAGCCCGTTGAACCTCACCCACACGACGAAAATCAAACCCGCCCATTTGAATTTTGCGCCAGCCCTTTCCTTCCTGTGGCAGCCAGGCAGCGGCCATTTTTTGCAAATAAGGCAGCAAAAATTTTGGTTGAAAATAAAACCATTTTGTGCCGTCGGCAGTCCCCGCCAGTTGCATGTAGCGCTTCGATTTTGATAGCGTTTGACCGGCCAGATATTTGTCAATCCAGGTTTCGAGCGTGGCTCGCCGGCTGCTTATCACCAGGTAATCACCGACCAAAACGCCGTAAGGATTTCTGATGGCAGCGCCGGCATTGGCAAAAAGCGGCGAGAGCAAATCTTCCGTCATCCATTGTTGCACCTTAAACATTTGATAATCAAAACTTTGCAATTGTCCGTATTGATACGCCAGCGCGTCGAGTTTTTCGCGCGCCAGTTTTTCGTCGCCCACTTCGATAAAAAAAAGCAGATCATCGGAAAGCGCCGTGTTGAAAGGTTCTACCAAAATCATGGCTGCCGAGCTGCCTGTCCAGGGCAGAAAATACCGCCCGAAATCGTTCTTTTTTGAAAAATTTTTTCTGTCAACAGATGTCTGTATCAGGAGGGCGGTGTTGTCGGGCGCCAGACCGGCAAATGCACCAACGTCCGGGCTTGCGTCACGGGAGGAAAAATGACTTTTTTCCAAAAAATTTATCTCAAGATCGCAGCCGTCCGACTGACAGCCGGAAATACCAAAGCCTGCCCATTTCGCAAAACTGCGGTATGGAAAAATAACCGCTGCCTGTTTGTCCGATTCAAAAAAATCGGGTAATTGCCGGCTGTTCAGGTAAAATTTTGCGCCGCGGCTTTTCGCCAGATTTTTATGAATTTTTTGAAATTCATTATCGTGCAAAAGGTTGGTTTGCACATTGAGCAGCGCCCGAACGGCATTTTCTACCATATAATCATACTGCCCGATGAGCAGCAAATTGCGGTAAGCCGAAAATGAAAAAACAGGCTGCTCGTCCCGACGCACCGAAGAAACAGTTTGTCCGCGGTAAACAGCGTGATTGATTTTGAGCGAGTCGTACCTTGCGAGCGCTTTGGAAAGGTCGGTCTTGTCAGAATTTTCCAAAATGAAGAGACAATTCCACTTGCCGGCACTTTCAGCCTGGACAGAAATGACCGCTTTTTG
>CALMIT010000616.1 GCA_937864255.1 uncultured Saprospiraceae bacterium | reverse complement strand
GCGCTCATTTTTGCAGAAGTCGCCTCCCTTTTTCAAAGTCTTACCCAGGCTGTCAACATCGGCGGGCCCTTATTTTACGGCGGTCTTCTGGGCATTTTTATGACAGCTTTTTTCTTAAAAAAAGTCAAGGGAACGGCGGTCTTTTGGGCGGCGGTTATTTCCGAAATCATGATCATCGTGATTTTTATACTTACCCAAATGAAAATTATCAATATCAGTTTTCTCTGGCTTAACCTGATTGGTTGCGCGCTGGTGATGCTGCTGAGCCTGATAGTGGGAATCAAAAATAGAAGAGCCGCCTGATAGTCAGTTTTTTTAAATCACATTTACTTCGGGGGTCAGTTCTATGCCGAATTTTTCAAAAACGGAGCGGCGGATGGACTGAGCCAATTGCCCGATTTCTTCTCCGGGGGCGCCACCGTAATTGCCCACTACAAGTGCCTGGCGGGCGTGGCTGCCTGCGTTACCGACGCGCTTGCCCTTCCAGCCGCATTGTTCGATGAGCCAGCCGGCGGGTATTTTCACCAGATTGTTTGGTTGCGGATAAGAAGGCATTGCGGGATTTTCTGCCTGCAATTTTTCGAAAAGGCCGGCGCTTATCTCCGGATTTTTGAAAAAACTGCCAGCATTGCCAAGTTTGGCAGGGTCGGGCAGCTTGGAAGTCCTGATTGCGATGACGGCTTTGCTCACGTCATGTATGGTGGGATTTTTTATACCCGTTTGGTCAAGGGTGCTTTGTATGTCGCCGTAGCCTGTATGCAAAAAATGGCGCGTCGTTGTGAGGCGAAAAAAAACTTTTGTAATAAAAAATCTGCCTTTCAGCGTCGTTTTGAAAATACTCTCGCGGTAACCGAAGCGACAGTCGTTTTTATCAAAAATCTGCGTTTCGCCGGTTTTCAAATCTACGGCTTCCAGCTTTTCAAAAACATCTTTTAGTTCGACGCCGTAAGCGCCGATATTTTGGATAGGCGCTGCGCCGACCGTGCCGGGTATCAGCGAAAGATTTTCAACGCCGCCGAGGTTATTTTTTAAAGTCCAAAGCACAAATCGGTGCCAGTTTTCACCGCCTCCGACTGCGACAAGCGCTGTGTTTTCGCCGGTCGCAACTATTTTTTTGCCTTTGATTTCATTTTTTAAAACAAGCCCGCTTACATCCCTGGTGAGCAGAATATTGCTGCCCCCGCCGAGTATCATGAGTGGCTTTTTTTGCTGCGCAATGGCTGCGCGGAGCATTTTTTTGCTGCGCACTTTGATCAAAAAAGCCGCACGCGCATTTATGCCGAAACTATTGAAATCTGCCAGCGAAAAATTTTCGAGGATTTGCATGGTTGTCGGACTTGTTCTTTTCCTGTGCGGGAAAAAATCCCGCGCCCAAAAAGAGCTGTTAAGGCTTTTTTTCTACCCGCCATTTGGCGAGTATCTGGCAGTCGTCGTAAAGCGGATCGATGTGAATAAAGGTACCCGATACTTTTTCTTCGACCCAATCGGAAGTAAAATTGCTGCGTTTGGATTCTATGGCTGCCGCCTGTATTTTGGAGTAATCCTGCCTGAGATTTGCCCGGTGCGGCGCGGTACGCGATTGCAGATTAATGATGCGGAAAGCTTTTTCGCCAGTCTGCATGGAGAAAAGAGTCGGAGCGGAAAAACCGCCGACGTCCATTGTGTCCACCACAAAAAATATGTCGGGATCGAGGTCGCCGACTTCAAAGAAAGTATTGCCGGTGTTCGGATTCACCATTCGCCCGTCGTTGTTGTAGCTCTGTGTATTTTTATCGCCGAATTTTTTCACGGCAAGTGAAAAAGAAATGGAATCGCTCATGATAAGCCGGCGCACCGAATCCAATTGGTGGTAAGTTTTTTCCAGGTCTTCTTCTGTTATTTCGGGTTTTACGAGAATGTGGCGGGTGTGGATGGTATTGCCACGCCGCTCCAGCAACTCGATAATGTGAAATCCAAATTCGGATTCTGTAACTTCAGAAATTTCACCGGGTTCGAGAATGTAAGCTGCCGCCTCAAATTCGGGAACAAATTTGCCGCGTTTTGTCCAGCCGAGGTCACCGCCGATGCGCGCCGACGCAAAGTCGTCGCTGTATTTTCCGGCTATCTGTGCAAAATCTTCCCCGTCTTCCACGATGCGTTTGCGCAGGCTTTCCAGCTTCTGGCGCGCCTGGTTTTTTTCTACCGTATTTACTTTCGGAATCATCACGATTTCGCCTATTTCTACCTCCGAATTAAAATAAGGCAGACTGTCTTTAGGTATTTTATTAAAAAAACTGCGGACTTCGGAAGGCGTCACACTGATATCTGCCATCGCCTGGCCGCGCATTCGCTCAGCCATCAGTTGATTGCGCAGGTCTTCCCTGAATTGGTCTTTTACCTGCGATATTGTTTGACCGTAATAATCTTCAAATTGCGAAATATCGTTGCCCATCAGCGTCAAAATCCGGTCTATACGGGCGTCGAGTTGTACTTCTACTTCCTCGTCTTTTACTTCGATGCTGTCCAGCTTTCCCTGGTTTACGAGCAGTTTTTGCAGTAAAATCTGGTCGAGAATGAAGCATCGCGCATCGGGCTGCGCTACACCACGCTGGGCTTCGAGCAGAGCGTGCTGTTCCTCTACTTCCGAGAGCAATATCAATTCGCCGCCTACCTGGGCGACTACTTTATCAATAACCTCTTTTTGTCCTTGCAGCGCAAGTACAAAAAATATCATCGCAAATGTTAACAGGCTATTTCTCATTTTTAAAAGGACTGTTTTTCCATGATAAAGAGTAACGGCAATCGCTCATGGTTGGAAAACCTTGATGTTATTTTGCCGAAGTTCACGCTCGTACATTTCTTCTTTTTTCTGATCGAGCAGTTTTTGCTTGCGCTGATGCAAAATCACCCGCCGTGCCTTGTCTTCCACATAAGAGAAGGGCGGTACGGAATTGGAATTAATCAGGTCGAGCACCCTGAAAAAGTACGCAAAGTTATCGTCGCGTTGTATAAATTCTTTTTTGCTGTTTGTATTTGAAGGCGTAAGCCAACCCGGCGGCATATCGGCGGCAAGGTCGTTAATTTCATACCAGACGCTGTCATTCAGTTTCGCCACGCTCGCGTAGGTTTTACTGTATTCCTGTATCGCCGGAAAATTTCCGGGTTTTTCATAATTATTCCACCATTTTTGAAATTGCGCCAGTTCGGGAGCGGCTGCCGGTATTTTTACAAAATGCGCCCTCAAGATCGGTTCGTCCAGGTGAAACTGGTCTTTGTTTTTTTCATAAAACTCGTCCAGTTCTGTTTTGGTCACTACCGAATCCAATAACTGATTTACCAAAATAAGTTCGTAATTGTGTTTGAGCAGGGAAGCGCGGTAGTCGCGTACGAGCTTGTCAATGTTGAGATCTTTGGGTACGTTGAGTTCGGCTTCCTGAAGCAAAATGTTTTCGCGGAGCCAGCGCTCCACATAAGCGTTGATTATCAAAACGCTGTCTTCTCCCGAACTGCCGTTGGGTATCAATCCTTCAAGTTCGGAGAGGTACAGGCTTTTATTGCGAAATTTTGCGAGGATTTTATCGCCGGTTTTTCCGTCTGTGTCATTGCTACCACAACCCGGAGCTACCAGCAGAATTGCCGCGCAAACACAAAACATCGCCGCTATATATTGGCTCTTCAATAAATTATTTTTTATTAAGTAAAAGCCGGTTTATTTTTTTACCAGGCTGTCAAAAACCTTTTGGTTTATTTCTACTTTATATTTTTTACTGAGTTCGGCTATCCATTTTTTCTCAAGAAAATCCTGATAATCTGCGACTACATAACCGCGCGCGTCATCCAGACTTTTGTCGCCCGGCGGGATGATTTTTTCTATTTTCATAAAACTCAACCCCTGATCTTTGCGCCCCTCCTCAGTGGTTGACAATTCGCCTGCCATCCATTTCATTTTGTCGAGTACTTCGTTGCGCCCTTCTTCGAAGGTTTCTTCACGCACGGTCAATATAGCTGTTTCACCTTCGGTGAATTGAGTCAGTACTTTATTGGGCGGATTGTTTTTGGCAAATTCGCGTACGGCGTCTATTTTATCTTTGGCTTCCGGCTTTAAAGAGTACATGGATACCTGCGCGCGTTGTTTCCATTTGTACTTTCCTTCTATAGTTTTGAAAAAATCAGCCAGCCCGACGGAGTCTTGAGAAGCGCGGTCCCAAACTTCGATTTTGGTGGCTTCAAAAAGCATGATGCCTTCTTCATATTCGCGCATCAGCGCTTTAAAATCGGGATATTTTTCTTCGAGATGACGCTCTTCGTAACGCAGGCATTCTTCTTCTACAAAATCATCAAATAAAGCGCGCACGGCTTCATCGGTGCTCGTATTACCTGCCATGCGGATGCGTTTGCGCGAAGCGCGGCCAAGGTAGTCTTCAAATTGGCCGAGACTTGTTTTTCCGTCTTTCCCGAGCGAAAAGATGGTTTTTTCGGAAGGTTTTTCTGAGGGCTTCCAGCGGAATGTCAGGAAGCTCGTGTCCAGCGAAGCGATGAATTCATCCAGCACTTTTTCGTGTACCGTGAAGTTGTTGCCCGATTTTATTCTTTCTATCATGGCTTTTCGGGCGAGTTCGAATCGGGCGTCATTTTTTACTTTGTTTTGTAGTCCCGGCTTGGCGATATTAAAAGGATCAATGCCTTTGTGGCTGATACGTTTCACGACGTGCCAGCCTATCGAAGTGCGAAACGGTTCGCTGTAATCATTGTCATTTTTTAAAGCAAAAGCAGCGTCCTCAAAAGCTCTTTCGAAGCGGTTGATTCCAAAAAAACCGATATAGCCGCTTTTGTCGGCCGACAAATTATCGTCGGAATTCGTACGCGCCATATCTTCAAAATTAGCGCCCGCTTTGAGCAGCTTGTACAAACTGTCTATTTTCATTTTTGCTTTATCAGAATCTGCGTCGTCTTTTACGCGCACCAAAATGTGCGATACTTCCATCTCGCCGCGCGCTTCGCGTACGCCGTTCGAGCGTATCAAGTGGTAACCAAAACGTGTGCGGATGGGTTTTGAAATTTCACCCGTTTTGAGCGTGTATGCGGCAGTTTCCAAATCATAAAAGCCATTGGGCAGCATTGCGGTGATGAAACCCACGTGCCCCATATTTTTTTCTTTGGATTTGTCGTCCGAGTATTCCATGGCCACTTTTGAAAAATCTTCGCCTTTTACCAGTTTTGCCCGCGCTTCCGTGATTTTGTTATAAGCTTTGAGCGTATCTTCCGGGCTGGCAGTTTCACTGCAATTGATGATAATGTGACTGATGTCCACGTCCTTTTTAGTGCGGTCATAAACCTCGGCGATGAGTTTGTCTGTGACTTCTTTGTCAATCAGGTAAGAATCGGCAAGTTGCTTCCGGTAGCCGTCCAGTTCTTGCCTGAGCGACTCAATGGTGTCCAACTGCATTTCGCGGGCGCGATGTACTTTGAGTTTGAAACGCTTGTACAGTTCGAGATATTCTTCCAGCGATTTGCGCGAAAAATCCGCGTTGGCGCCGTTGGTTTTGGAATAAATGTAATTAAACTCTGAAACGTGAACGGGCTTGCCATCTACCTTAAACAAAACGGGGTCTTCTTTTTGGGCAAAAAGGGAGAGCGAGAAAATCGCTGCGATGAGCAAGGTAAACGTTTGTTTTTTCATGGTTTTCAACATTTTCTTTTTTTGAAATAAAAAATCAGACTGATTTTTTGCGCGGCAAAGTTAGAAAAATAGCCGGGAAACAAAGCGGCGAAAAAACTGACTTGTTTGAGTAAATATTGTCTTTTGATCAACAGCTATTCTTTTTTTAGCTGGCGTTTTAATCATGTTTTCTGTATATCATTTTTAATCATGCTTTTCGATTATTTTGATAACTTTGAAAAGTTTAAAGCTAAAACAGATTGGATAAAAAACGGCGTGCAAACCGCTCTTTAGCGTAGAATTTTTTAACCAATCTTTTAATTAAAACACTTTGACATGAAAACGGTAAATGTTTTTCTCATCCTGTTTTTTAGCCGCATTTTTAAATCCGCCATCGCACAAGAAGAAATACAATATCCCCACAAAATCTGGCTGTATGAAGAAAATAAGCCTCTGGCGGAGAAAGGATATTTGTATGCGTTGAGCGATACTTTTATTCAGTTGGCATCTGTCAAGTATTATCCTTTGCAATCCGAATTTTTAAAAGAAATCAAAATTGCAGATATCGAATATATCAGGGTGAGACAAAAGGCGAGTATTTGGAAAGGAGCTGTTTTTGGAACTCTTTTGGGAGCGGTAGCCGGGTATGCCGTTTTTAATTCAGGTATGTCGTCTGTTGATAAATACCGATACGATATTATAGACAAAAACGACCTGTTAATTATCGGAACAAGCATCGGTGCTTTTTCAGGCGCGGCCTTAGGGGCGCTCATAGGTGCTTATAAAGTGAAAATTCCCATTAATGGGCAGAAGGCTAAATATCTTAAACAAAAAAACAGGCTTGAAACTTATCTTTTAAAATCAGACTAGAACTGAATTGCCAGGCTTATTAAAAATACCGCCGTCAATTTTTTTAAAACTTCGTCCCGAAAACTCTGGCATTCATCTATTAACGAAACAATGTTATCGAGAACAATTTGTCTTGCGCATCTTTCGGAAGATAATTTTGTCATTATCAAAAAAACATCCGACTAAAAAAACCTAAAATCGTTGTATTATGAAAAACGTTTTCCTATTTGTCTGGACTTTACTGATGGTCCAGTTTAGTTTTGCCACCAACCCTTCTACCACCCCTGACACAGGCTGCCGTAAATTCACTTTTCAGAATAATAATGAACTGAGCCAGGCTGATAAATTCAGGCTTGATTTGCAAAATGGCACTTGGGTGCAACGCAGTCAGGACAGTAAAACTGCCGTTTACCAGTTTCACGATTATGGGCTTGTGGATGTGCTTACGAGTGGCGCTGACCAGTCTGCCGATTTTAAATCACTTTATTGGACTGTCGAAGTTTTTGAAAACCAGGCGTTTTTGCTTTTGAGCGGTGGAGCGGGCATATCCAGTCAGTTGTTCAAACTTGAGCAGACTTGTACGGGTATGAATTTGTCAAATTCCGTCACCTCGGAAACTACCGATCTGACTTTTCAACCTTTCGCCAACGAGAAAATTTTGGATAAAATAAGATTTTCACTGAGCGGAAAATGGACAAGTATCACCTATCCTTTCGATCTCACGGACAATCTGGAAAAGTGCGGCACTTTTGAGTCTATAAAAGGCGCTTTCCTGGAGTATGAATTTAAAGAGAACGGCACTTACTCGAAAAAAATGGGTGCGGAACATCTGCAAATCGAGGAGCAAGGCTATTGGGAGTTGTCGGCTGACGGAAAATACCTGATCATGCACGGCGTCGGCTACACGAACCCGGAGCAAATTTACGCCACCACGGTTGCCGAATTATCGTATGTAAATCCGGGTGAATTGGTACTTACGCAGGCGCTGCACGTGTCTGGAGATTTTGAAACCATTTTCTGCACCGAAATCAAATCATTCTATTTTCATAAATCCTGATTTTTTTCAATAATC
This sequence comes from uncultured Saprospiraceae bacterium, assembly GCA_937864255.1. Taxonomy (GTDB): domain Bacteria; phylum Bacteroidota; class Bacteroidia; order Chitinophagales; family Saprospiraceae; genus JAGQWW01. The sequence continues at coordinate 206 of CALMIT010000616.1, read as the reverse complement.
TGATTTATAAAGAAGTCTCGTTTGTGGTTTTTGCAAACGAGACTTTTAATTTTTAATAAAACGAAAGGCATTTTTTTCGCCCGGGTCAAATTTTTAGTTTTGCAAAAAACGCGCGCTAATGCAGTTTACAGCTGTTATTGAAAAATTTGACTCCAATCTTTGGGGCTTTCATTTTGTCGTGCCGGCAGATATCGCCCGGGTTTTTA
>CALMIT010000615.1 GCA_937864255.1 uncultured Saprospiraceae bacterium | reverse complement strand
CTTCTGATTGTGTGCCGGGCGTATTGCTTTGCGACAAATCTCCCTTTATAGTGCCTTTTTTGGCCACCAGTGGCGCCAATCCTGACGAGGTAACCGGCCCTCCCTGCACGGCAGGTAACGGGCAGAATGGTTGCGAGTACGAGGAATTACAATCTGCCTGGTATAAATGGATTTGTAAAGATCCGGGTACTTTGACTTTCACGCTCACCCCGCTGAATCCTGTGGATGACCTGGACTTTTGGCTCTACGAATTGCCGAACGGATATGACGATTGTACGGATAAAATTCCGATGCTGTGCATGGCTTCGGGCGAAGTAGCCGGCACGCCCATCAATAATTGGATACGATGCCACGGACCGACAGGCTTGCGCAGCGGCGAAAATGACGATCATGAAAATTGCGGCTGCGATCCGGGGGATAATAATTTTATAGAACCGCTGCAAATGGAAGCGGGCAAGGCTTATGCGCTGGTTGTGATGAATTTTTCCAATTCCGGCGACGGCTTTTCTATCAATTTTGGCGGCACGGGTACTTTTGTGGGACCAGATATTAATTTTGAAATAGACCCCGAACTGGAAAATCAATGCGACATTGACACCATCAATTTTATCAATAACTCCGTTGCGGGTATCGGCAGTATTACTTCTTTTGAATGGGATTTTGGATCGGGCGCTACGCCGCGGCGCAGCAGCGCAGAAGGCCCGCACGAAGTAGTATATGAATCTTTCGGAAATAAAAATATCGTGCTGCGCATACGCACGGACGCCGGATGTGCCAAAACCGAAATCAGACAATTATTCATCGAACCCTGCTGCGATCCTGCCACAGCGCTGGCGATAGATGTTTTTAATATAACCGACCCGCTCTGTCCGGGCTTGTCCACAGGAGCATTTACGGTCGGCGGTACGCAGGGCAATCCGGGGTATTTGTACAGCATAGACGGCGTGAATTTTTACCCCATCACACAATTTAACGGCTTGAATCCCGGCGATTACCGCGCATGGGGGCAAGACATAAAAGGTTGCAGGGATTCCACAGATGTGCGTATCCAGGAGCCGCCGCCATTTTCGGTGGACGCCGGGCCGGATCAAACAGTGGATTTGGGTTATGACACCGAGCTAAACGGACGCGTGATCGGTACTACCGTTTTTGATATCATCTGGAGCGGAGATACCACGCTGACTTGTCTGGATTGCCTCGATCCGGGCGTATTTCCGGTTGTCACCACCACCTATGAAATCGTAGCGACCAACCCGGTAGGTTGCCGCGCGACAGATTCGGTGACGGTTTTTGTACTCGTCAGCCGCCCCATTTACATACCCAGCGCTTTTTCGCCGAATGACGACGGGGTGAATGATTATTTCACGGTATTTTCCGGGAGACAGGTGCGGCAAATCCGGCGGCTTTTGATTTTCGACCGCTGGGGAGATTTGATTTATGAGGGCAAAGATATTTTGCCCAATGTCGAAACCCTCGGCTGGAATGGCAGATTCAGGGGCAAAAGAATGGATCCCGCCGTTTTTGCGTATTACACCGAAGTAGAATTTATTGACGGCGTGGTAGTGCCCTACGCGGGCGATGTGACACTTGTAAAATGACCCCGGCGATGAACGTAAAATACCTTTTTTTAAAAAAATACTTCCTACTCTTTTACGGCTTTGCTTTCGCGGCTTTGCTTTCTTGTGAGAATGATTTGAACGAGATCAACCGCATTTTTTCAGAAGAAGACATCGGTGTGGAAATTGCAAAAGATGTGGAAATTTTATACAGCGATTCAGCAGTAGTTCGCGTACGGATGAAAGGCCCGACGATGAAGCGCTACACTGAGTTGGACGAATCGCGCGAAGAATTTCCGGACGGCATCACCGTGGATTTTTTTGAAAAAAACGGCAGCACTACCAGTTGGCTTTCTGCCCGAAAGGGAGTCCGTTATGAAAGCAAAGGGCAGATGATTGTGCAGGACAGCGTAGTGTGGGAAAGCGCAAACAAAGATCGCCTCGAAACCGAGGAGCTTATCTGGGATGAAAAAACTGAAAAAGTGTACACAAATAAATTTGTCGTCGTGCGCCGCCCCGACGAAATTCTTTACGGTTACGGTTTTGAGTCCAATCAAAATTTTACTCATTCTAAAATACGCGCCATCGAAGGCCGCCTGAAAGTAGAAAATCGGGACAAGGCGCCCGAAGAATAAATCTGTTTTTTAAAAAGATCAATTTTCTCCGGCGTCCATTTCCTATCTTGTGAATGTCTTTTCAGAATTCAGAATTTTTATGTTGAAAAAAATATACGTAGCGGCTACCAGCCAGCATGTGGGCAAAACCACCTGTACCCTCGGACTTGTAGCGGCCATCCAGCAAAGCGGCATCAATGTGGGTTATTGTAAGCCGGTGGGGCAGAAATTTATTGACCTCGGCGATCTGCAGGTAGATAAAGATGCGCTGCTTTTTTCAAAAGTGATGGGCTTTGAACTGGATGCGGCATTGCACAGCCCGGTTATTTTGGGCGCCGGCGCTACGACGGCTTTTTTGGACAATCCCGCCGCATTTAATTATGAAGAACGTATTTTCCACGCGTCGAGCCGCCTCAGCCGGCATCACGATGTAGTGGTGTACGAAGGAACCGGGCACCCCGGAGTGGGCAGCGTGGTCAATCTTTCAAATGCAGACGTGGCCAGCCTCGTAGGCGCCAAAGTGGTGATGATAGTAGAAGGCGGTATCGGGAGCACTCTGGACGAACTGAATATGTGTACTGCGCTTTTTCGCGAAAAAAACGTGCCTGTCATCGGCGTCATTGTAAATAAGACAATCCCCGAAAAACTTGAAAAAATAGAATATTACGTAGGTAAAAAACTGAAAGAAATGGGCATTCCGCTTTTGGGCGTCATGCCTTTTGACAAATCACTTTCCAACCCCATCATGGAAACCATCAACCGGGCGGTGAATGGTTATGTCATCGCCAATTTTGACCGGATGGATAATATGGTAGAAGACTATCTGGCCGGATCGCTGATTGACAATGACGACACCGAACTGAGCGGCGACAGCAATCTGGTACTTGTGGTCAGCATGAAAAGGCTGCCAAAAGCCGTGCGTAAAGTAAAAGATTATGCAGAGCAAAAAGGACTGGAAGAATCGCCGCTCAGCGGCATCATCATCACCGGCGACGGCAGGCACGAGTTCAGTATTGACATTGATCCGCTCTGCGGCGATTACATCCGCCAGCACAAAATTCCGGTCGTTTCTACCGCGCTGGATACTTTGGGTTCAATGATAAAAATAAACCGGATCGAAGTAAAAATTAATACCCGTACGCCCTGGAAAGCTTACAAGGCTATCGAGATGATAAAAAATCACGTTAACCTGAAAGCCATTCTTGATGCTGCTACGGCGGTATAAAAAAAGCCCCGCAAAAATTGCGGGGCTTTTTTTATAAGTGGAGGTAAGGGGATTCGAACCCCTGGCCTCTTGCATGCCATGCAAGCGCTCTAGCCAGCTGAGCTATACCCCCGTTTTTTAGAAAAGCTAATCATATTTAGCGGCGCGAAAATACATTTTTATTAAAAAAGCGACTTTTTTTATTGCAAAATCTTATTTGAAAAAGAGGCGGGGCTAATAAATACAAAGTCCTTGTCTATTTTCGGCTCTACCGATTATTTTTGCAGACGAAGTTGCCATTTTTATAAAATTCATTTTCTTGAAAGACATCATAGATTATTACCGGAAAGTTGTTGTCCAAATCGCCACGCCTTACAGCACAGGCACCGGTTTTTTATTAAAAGATTTTGACCTTGTCATTACCAACGAACACGTGGTGAGAGACAACAAAGAGGTGATAATTGACGGGAGTAATTTTGAAAAGCAATTGGCCCGGGTGATTTATACCGATCAAAAGTACGATCTCGCTTTTATCGAAGCACCCGAATTAAGCGATATGCCCGAGGTGCATCTGGATACCGCCAGAAAAATAACCGAAGGCGACCCGGTCATAGCCGTCGGACATCCTTTCGGTCTGAAATATACCGCCACGCAAGGCATCGTATCAAACACCGCGCATATCCAAAATGAAATCAACTACATCCAGCACGACGCCGCGCTTAATCCGGGAAACAGCGGCGGCCCACTGATCAATAACCGGGGCGAAGTGGTCGGTATAAATACTTTCATCATACGCGAAGGCGATAATATCGGGTTTTCACTGCCTGCCAATTATCTTGATGACACTCTGAAGGCATTTACGCTGGAAGGCGGAAAAGTAGGCACGCGATGTTATTCATGTGGAAAGCTGGTCTTTGAGCATACTGC
>CALMIT010000614.1 GCA_937864255.1 uncultured Saprospiraceae bacterium | reverse complement strand
GAAAGCGCTCGCTGGTGGCGATGGTATTATCGGAGCCGACAAAAAGGCTGTCGAGGCTTTTCCAGAAAAAGAAATCGCCGGATTTTCCGGGATTAAAATTGCTGTTGAAACCATAAGAAAGTTTGGCGTTCTGACGAAAACGCAAGCCCAGATTGCCGCGTTGATACTCCTCGTAAGTATCGCGATTATAGCTTTTTTTACGTTGCACAAGCGCTCCCACGACTACATCCAGCCGGTTGATTTTCTGGCGGTGCGAAAGATTAGCGCCCCACTGATACGGTTGTTTATCAGACCAAATCTGAGCAGCCTCGCCCGGGTCGTCATAAAGCGTATAAAAACTGCTAATTTTCGTCACAGGTTTGGAAGTAGCATAGGCCGTGCGAATATTAATGATACCGTTGAGCGCCGCAGAGCCGTAGAGTGACGAAGCCGCACCTTTGACCACTTCTATCTGTTCGATATTTTCTACCGGAATGTCGTTCCATTGCGGAAAACCGGCGTCAGCCTGAAGTATCGGAATATCGTCCACGAGCAACAAAACCCGGCTCCCCGCTCCGTAAGAAAAACCCGAGCCACCGCGGATATTCGCTTGACCGTCAATGATGTCCACGCCCGGCACTTTTTGCAGCACCTCATCTACTGACACCGTGTTGACGCTTTCGATAAGTTGCGGCCGCACCACTTCGAGGGAGACTGTAAGTTCTCCGAGCGGTTTTTCATATTTTCCGCTGGTGACTGTGGCTGTACTCAGCAGCGTGGCATTTTCTTCAAGTTCCAATGTGAGGTTAACAACTTCTCCAGCCCGAAAACTGACGCTTTCGGAGTAATGCTGATAACCCACGTAACTGACTTCGAGCGTGTAATCGCCGGACGGCAATTGGATTTTGAACTTGCCGTCAAAATCGGTTACAGAACCGGTGGAGCCAATTTTGACGGTGGCGCCTATCATTGGCTCCTGGTTTTTTTTATCAAAAACCTGCCCGTTCAGTTCAGCATTTTGACAAAATGAAAGCAGGTAAAAAGCAAAAACAAAAAAGAGCGTGAATGTCCATCTTACTTTCATACACAGAGATTTTTTCCTTTTTTTCAAAGGTAGTTTTTAGATAGAAAAAAAATTGCGGCGGAGTAATGAATGAATTCAAACCTCATGAAAAGGTGGTGAAGCGTATGCGAAAGTAAAAAGGATTAAAAAACTTTTTTTTCAAAGTTCAAATTTTTGGTAATTTCACACCGTCTGAGTAGCCTCCGCCGAATTTGTTTACAAAAGAAAAATTTACTTAACAGCTTCATTTTCAAATCATTAACCGGCTACTTAAACTCAATAAATTATGATGAGAAGAATTTTTCCGCTATGCATCGCAGCGCTTTTCAGCGCATCTCTTTTTGCCCAAAGCGGCACTTGTCCGCCCGATCCAAACACCCCCGACACTCTAGTCGGCGTGTTTCCGCTGCCTTATGACCCGGCGACGAATCCCGACGGTGGTATCCGCGACACAGCTTGTCTGAACGTGCCTTTCCAGTTTGTTTTCACCGCAGTGGTCAACGAAACGATATCTTTCGGAGGCAACATGATTCCCTTGGATTCTATCAGACTTCCGGTAACGGGAGGAATAATCAATTTACCTACGGGCATGACTTACGCCTGCGATCCGCCTGATTGTGTTTTTGAAGCAAACACAAAAGGTTGCGTCGTAATCTACGGCACGACGACAGATCCAAGTCAATTGGGCGATCATAGTTTAGGCATCACAGCTCAGGCTTTTACAACCGGCGGATTTTCGATAACTATACAATTTCCCGGAACATTCTTCCCCGGCACGTATAATCTGAATGTGCAAAATTCTGATTTCGGAAATTGCGTGAATGCAAGCGCCGCCGATATTTTGAAAGATTTGGTAGAATTGAAAAACGTGCCCAACCCATTTTCCGGCACGACAGAAATTATCGCAAAAACTGCCGTGGGCGGCAATTTTGATTTTTCTGTCAGCGACCTGACGGGGAAAATTCTGCATATTGAAAAAATAAAAATTCAGAGAGGCGAAAACCGCATCTTTTTTGACGGATCGGATTTGCCAAACGGATTTTTTATTTATAAACTGTCAAATGAATTGGGCGCCGTGAGCGGCAAAATGTGCGTTTCCGGCAACTAATTACTCTTTGTTTTATCAAGCGAGGCTGAAAAAACCAACCAGAAAAGCCAAGTTTTTTCAACCCTGTATCACTCCCTGAAATTATTTGAAAATTCTTCAGCCTCGCTTTTCCCAAAGTCGCTTAGCTCTCCACCGGTTTTTCGGGTCGAAATGACTCTTTTAAAATTAACCGATTCAATCATTAAAAATCTGGTGGAAATGAAAAATTCCTACTCCCTTTTAATCTTCCTTTTTTGTTTTTTACTTATCACCCAAACCAGCAACGCACAAGGCTGTCCGGGTTGCATCACCGCCCTGCCGAGCCTGCCGGATGATACAATCTTTATGACCGATGCGCCTACCGGCTTTTTGAATATTGCTTATGATCAGGATATAAGTTTCAGGCTGCCGATCACGACCACGCCGGTCGCTGCCGTGGACAGCACGACGCCGCCGGGCTTTCCGATTTCTAAATTTAAAATCAGCGGACTGTCCAACCTTCCCGACGGGCTAAGTTGGGAATTGAGCAAAAACGAATTTGACACCGACAGGGAAACTGACGGTTGCGTGAAAATCTGCGGAATACCTAAAGAAACTGGCTTTTTTCTTGTAGAAGTCAAGCTCGTAGCTACCGTTTTTGGGCTTTCAAATGACGCGGCATTTAATTTTCCGATTACCATTTATCCCGAACCCGACCCCAATGTTCCTGCCGAACTTTTTGGCAAAACGGGCTGCGGCGAGGCCAATGTCACCATTGTCAATAATATAAAAAGTAATGGCGACCCGCGTTTCAGCTATGTCTGGGATTTTGGTAATGGCCAGTTTTCTGTCGAAG
>CALMIT010000613.1 GCA_937864255.1 uncultured Saprospiraceae bacterium | reverse complement strand
GAAGCCGATAAAAATTTGAACGAAGTCTCCTGTTTTCCAAAAACTTCGCGGGCGTCAAAATAGAGCGGAAAGTCAAATTGCGCTTCCATCGTACCGCTGCCCATGTAGCTCTGAATCAGTTCGCGGCTGCCGTAAGTCTCTCCGATTTGGTACAAACTACGGTTTTCCGGCGCCATCACCTGCGTTTTCAATTTTCGCGTCAGGAGCCGCCAAAAATCTACCGGAATGTGCTTGGTCGCATCCTGCCGGTAGCCGTCCAGCCCGTACAATTTCACCCAATACATCGCCGAGTCGCTCTGCACGCCAGCCACCTCCGGATTTTCCAAATCCAGCGTCGGCAAAAAAGTATCAAACCAGGTAGTGAGGCGATATTCGTCCCAGATACGCAGGTTTTTCCTCCCGTCGGGCAGGTCGAGTTGCGTAGCCCAGCCGGGGTGATTTCTTATCATCGGGTGATCCTGATGCACGTGGTTGCAGACATAATCGAGCAAAAGATTGATGCCGTTTTCGTGCGCCGTTTTCACCAGTTCTTTCATTTCCGCATCGCTGCCGAAGCGGTCGTCAAGTTTGTACGAAAGCACCGGCCAATAACCGTGATAGCCGGTGTACCAGCGGCGCGGTTCGGGGTATTCCTGAAAAGCCGAGTCGGGATTTTGAGTGATGGGCGACAGCCATATCGAATTGATATTCAAAGACTTAAAATAGCCCTCTTTGATTTTTTGCGTGATGCCGGCGATGTCGCCGCCCTGGTAATTTGCAATCGGCAGCACGCGCGCGTCCTTGACCGGGCGGTCATTTTGCGGGTTGCCGTTGAAAAAGCGATCCACCAAAACAAAGTACATAATCTGCGCTTCGTTGTCGGCGCGCGAAAGCTGCTCCGGCGAATTCAGCGGCGCGCCAAATTCAAGCGGAATCAAAATATCGTTGGAGACGCCAAATTCATTTTGCCCGTAAATTCTCAAAAAACTTCTTTTGACCGTTTTGGCGATTTCAGGCAGGGCGATTTCAAAATCTTCCGCCACTTTTCGGGACTCAATCAGATGATTTTGCCAATACACTTTTAAAGCCGCCGGTTGGTTTTCCGCGCCGATGATGACTTTATCTTTTTCTGCTTTTTTTGAAAAAATAAGCGGCGGACTGCCGCCCCCGGCGCCGCGCAGCGACAAGAGCGAATTCGTGCCGCCCATGCCGTTCGGAGCCGTGGATGAATTAGCTGGATCGAGCATTTCTTTGCCGTCGGCGATAAACAAATACTGGTAGTTTCCTGGCATCAGTTCAAATTCCACCGACCAGTTTTCGCCGTTTTTTTGCATTTTCCCGTCAGCGGGATTCCAGTTGTTCATCTCGCCTTTCACCTGCACCGAGCGGTAATTTTTATCCGCCAAATCCAGTTTAACGGGAATTTTTTGCGGCGCTTTTATCAAAAAATCGTACCGCAGCGCGCCGGCAAAAATGGACAGATTTTCAAAAAAGGGCAGGTCGCCCTCGATGGTGAGTTGCAGTTCTTTTTTATCCGGCGACAACAAAGCCGACAGGCTCAGCGGCGGTCGCACGGAATCAATTTTGGAGACGTCCAAAAAATAATCTTCCAGCAGCACGGTGGTTTTCACGCCCAGCAGTTGGATAGCACTCGCCAAACCGATAATGTCTTCGTTGCCCGCGGTCATGTTGCTGATTTTTGGAGCGGCATTTTTACATTGAAAAAAAGCAAAAAGGGCAATTGTTGCAAGCCACCGGATTTTCATGGTCGTTTGTTTAAAGCGGTGATAATTGACTGATTTCTCTGAAATGAACGCCCGGCTCATAATGCTCGCGAAGCAGCCCGATCATCGCCTGGTAAATTGACTCCTTCTCCCAAAAATTGACCGATTCAAGGTTGAGCACCAAAACGGGCAGGTTGGAGTGCGTTTTAAAATAGTCGAAATATGCCTGCTGAATTTGTTGGAGGTATTCGGGGCGGATGCCGCTTTCCATTTCGCGCCCGCGGTTTTGAATATTGCGCATCAAATCGTCCACCGGGCGGTGCAGATAAACCAGCAAATCGGGCTTGCGAAAAGTAGAATTTAAGACCTGAAAGAGCCGCTGAAAAAGCCTGAATTCCTCGTCTTTCAGGTTGTTTTTTGCAAAAAGCAGGGTCTTTATAAAAAAATAATCGGCGATGATTGTCTCCGAAAAAAGCTCGCCCTGGGTCAGCATTTCCTGCAATTGCTTGTGGCGCTCCGTCATAAAAAACAATTCGACGGGAAAAGCATACCGCTCAGGATGCTCGTAAAAAAACGGCAAAAAGGGGTTGTCGGTAAACTGCTCCAAAATCAATTTGCAGCCGAAATCGCGCTCCAGCATCTGGCAAAAAGTCGTTTTGCCGGCGCCGATATTGCCTTCGATGGCGATAAATGTATGTGGAAAATTTTTGGACAAAATTCAAAAAATTAAACGGTTAGCCCGCCGTTCAGTGGCGGCATCAATTTTTGCAAACTTAGTTTTTTAATTGATTAGGGAAAAATGAATGACAAAAGCCATTTTATTTACTTGGCTTTACCATATTGAATCTTTATTAAACTATATTCAATACATCTATAAATTAAGTAAAACCTTCTTTGCTTATTGATTTATTAGCTTTTAAGAAAATCAAACAGCTTGATAATAGAAAGCAATATTCCAAGGATGCTTCCTGTCTTAATTAATACATCCCAAACCTTCTCTTTTGAAACTTTTCGCTTCTGATATTTTTGCCAATATGCAAAATAAGCCCAACTGTCTCCTATACCTTGGAAATTATGTATTGTATGTCTCCTAGTTTCATCTAACTCAAATAAAGCAGGCAAGAATCCACCAGTAAACATCTTTCTAACTTGACCTTCAGCATAGTAATTAAACTGCTTTTTGTTCTTTTTAGATTTAACTTGTTTTATGATAACTCGAATAAAGTTCATCTATATCAGATTGGTTATACTCTTCAGTTTCAATGTTTTGTTTCAAAAAAAACTCGAAATCTAGCTTTGCTAGAAGTAATCTTGTACTTTCATGTTCAAAACTTAATTCGGTTTTCATTTCATCGTTTTACAAATTATAAAAACATTTCAGCCCTCAAAAACGCTCACATCCAGATCGTCTTTGGAGTCCCAATACAAATCTTCCACCGTCTGATGCAAAACCGGGTGCATCATTTCGGGTACAAGTTCCATGACCGGCACCAGCGCAAAATTCCGCTCGTGAAAATGCGGATGTGGCAGCACCAGTCCGTCTTCCTGCAAAACCATTTCGTCAAAAAAAATCAGGTCAATATCTATCAGTCGCGCCACCCATTTTTCCGATTTGACGCGCCCCATTTCCTCCTCAATTTTTTTTGCCTGTTTCAAGACTTCGCGCGGCGTGAGCGGCGTGCGCACTTCCAATGCCTGGTTCAAAAAATCGTCCTGATCGGCAAGTCCCCAGGGCTGCGTTTCGTAAATTTTTGACTGCGCTTCGACTGCGCCTATCGCTTTCCGGATTTTTTCTTTTGCCAAATCCAGGTTCTTTTTCCGGTCGCCGATATTACTGCCCGTCAGAAGATAAACCTTGTGAAGTCCGTTCATAAATTGTCAAACTGATTTTCAAGATGAGGCGAAGGTAATAAAAGCCGATTGCTGCGGAATCTCTTTCCCGGCGAGTTTTTTCAAAAAAGATTTTTAAAAAAGACCGATTGGTTTATTTTTGTAAAAAAATTAAATGACCAAGTCAGAAAAAACGCGCCGGATGATTTTGGAAAAAGCCGCTGCGCTTTTCAACCAAAAAGGAATCGCGGGCACTTCCATGAACGACATCATGGAAGCGACCGGGCTGACGAAGGGCGGTTTGTACGGCAATTTTGAAAGTAAGGACAAAATAGCCGAGGCAGCTTTTGACTATGCGGTGGAAAGCGTCTGGCGCGAAGTTTCGGTGCGTACAAAACTGATAGAACACACGCTCGACAAGCTGAAAGCGGTCGTTTATTTTTACAAAGAGCGTGTATTTACGCCGCCTGTGGAGGGCGGTTGCCCGATTATGAATACGGCGGTCGAAGCCGACAACAACCACCCCGCTCTGCAAAAAAAAGTAAAAGAGGCGCTGGATTTCTGGCGTTACAAAATCAAAATTTCACTGGAAAAAGGTAAGGAAAAGGGCGAGGTAAAACCCGAGATTGACTCGGAAGAATTTGCCACGCTCTTCATCGCCACGCTGGAAGGCGGCATTTTGCTCGCCCGCAGCTACAATCAAATAGAACCTTTCAATATCACTTCAAGACACCTTATTAACATGATCGAGCAGCTTCGATTATGAAACCGATCGGTCTAAAAATCTATCTTATGCAAACCACCTCCAATATTGAACTACTGCACACCGGCGCTGCCGAGACATCGCGCGATCCAAAACCTAAAAAACCGTTTATACTTCCCGCCGTCCAGTTTATATTTCGCATTTTGGGAAATATCGCGCCGGACAAAGCGGCTGACGTAGCTTATTACTTCTTCACCCGGCCGCGTATGCGTGCACGGCACAATGTATCTGACCCGCTTCTGCTCAAAACTTACGAGTGGGGCGCAGGCGAGCAGACCGTTTTGCTGGTACATGACTGGGAGTCGAGGGGAACGGCGCTGCGATCGTTCGTCCCGGGACTTGTAGAAAATGGTTTTAAAGTAGTAACTTTTGATGCGCCGGCGCACGGCGACAGCGGCGGAAAATGGACAAATTTGCCAAATTATGCGGGCGCGATAAAAGCGATGATCAACCGCGTGGGTGGCGTTTATGGCGTCATCACGCACTCTTTCGGCGGAATCGCCGCAGTATATGCCGCTGGAAAACTGGACAACAAAATCGAATTTGAAAAGATGGTGATGCTGGCGGTGCCGCTAACCGTGGACGCCATTCTCGACGAAACGATTCGTACCTTGAAGATGCCGCCAAAAGCGGGAGCACGTTTTAAAATGAAAATAGAAAAAATTGCAAAAAGCCCGGTTGCGCAACTCGCCATTCCACAAATTGAAGTAGGCGGGCAAATTAAAGAAACGCTAATGATTCACGACGAAAAAGATAAGGTGGTACCGCTGGAATACGCAAAACAAATAGCCCGAAAATGGCAGACCTCGCGACTTTTGATCACCAAAGGACTGGGGCATTACAGGCTAATGAAACACCCCATTGTGATTCAAAAAGTCACCGAATTTATTACAAACTGAACTCAAGTGGCGTCGTAAGATTTTACCGGAGGTATCATTTCGCCATCATCCGCTTTGGGCGGCGTTGTCAGCACTTTATAAAAAAAGTAAGCCGTGAAGCCCGTTACCAAAACTTGCGCCGTCACCATCATCAATAAAGCAGCTGCGTTCATAATATGGAATTTGATTTTTTTAAAAACAGATTTTCAATTAAAAACTACTCCGTAGCCCTACCCTCCCGCACGCGTTTTTTATACGCCAAATAAACCAGCGAAGCCAAGCCAACAAAAAGTCCTAATAAAAGCAACCTCGCAAGATTGATGTAAAACATTTTATCCTTCAGTGTAGCCGACAAAACCGGATCATTGGCAGCGGCGGCAATTTGTTCTTTCAATCCAGAATTGGTCAACTGTTTGATCAGCGAGCCATTATCCAAAGCCCAGCCCTGTCCTGAAAACAAATTGGCAAATGCTGCCTGCCAGTCGTTGCCCACTGGCGTAAACACCGAACCGACAAAAACGAACAGCAAAAGTACCGGCGTCACATACTTGATGATGTATTTGAAAATGACGGGCAAGCGAATATCGGCGCCCGTATTGATTTCATTCCAACCTTTGTCAATACCAAAAATCCAGGCGAAAACGATGGTTTCGAGCAGCGCAAAAACAACCAGAGAAACGGTTCCCGCCCAGTAATCGTATTGGTCAAAAACGCCTTGCTGATAAAATAAAACCGTTGGCAAACCCAAGATCAAAACTATCAATCCAAACGAATAAGCGCTTTTTTCACGCTTCCACTTAAACTCGTCCTGCATAAAACCCATCCAGGGCGTACCCATCGCCAGCGACGAGGTTATGCCTGCAAAAAATAATAAACCAAACCACATCACTCCGGCAATTGCCGCGAACAAAGTTCCCCATTGCTGGAACAAGTAAGGCATGGTTTGAAAAGCCATTCCAAAACCGGCGTTTTCTTTTACCCAGTCCAATCCGAGGTAACCCGCTGCGATCGGAATCACGATCATACTGCCCAAAACTACTTCCACAAATTCATTCATAAATCCCGCAGATACGGCGTTGAGCGCGATATCATCTTTGCTTCGTACATAAGCCGCGTAGCAGTGCACCGTTCCCATTCCCACCGATAAAGTGAAGAAAATCTGACCCGCCGCCGCCAGCCATACTTTCGGGTTGGAAAGCGAGTCAAATTGGGGCGTCCAAAGGAAATTCAACCCGTCCCAGGCGCTTGCATCGGGGTGTTCCGGCGTCATGCCCGTAGTACCCAATGTGACACCCCGGATTGCCAGTACCACGCCAAATAAAATCAGGAGCGGCATACCGATTTTGGCGGCCTTCTCCACTCCCGCCAAACCCCGCGAAAGAATATAAGTATTAAGCGCCAGGCAAACGATGTAAAACAAAACTGCCTCGTAAGGAATCCCAGTAGTGGAATGACCGATATCTACGTAGTTGGTAAAAAACCCGGCAACTTCAGCCTGTGTTTTACCGGTAAAAGTACCGCCGACAGAGTGAAAAACATACGCCATGGTCCACGATTCGATGTAACAGTAGTAAGCTGCAACGGCTATATTGGTAAAAATGCCGAATACGCCAATGTATTTCCAAATGCGTCCTTTGGCCATCGTGTCCAAAATATACGGCGTGCTGTGGTTGCCAAATTTACCTCCGAAACGTCCGGACGACCATTCAATCAGCAAAAGCGGAATACCCATCAGCAAAAAGCAAACGATGAAAGGAAGAATGAAAGCGCCTCCGCGGTTTTGAACTGCCTGTACGGGAAATCGAAAAAAATTACCAAGACCAACGGCGTTTCCCGCCATTGCCAAAATCAATCCTACGCGGGTTCCCCATTGTTCTTTGTTGATTGAAGTCGAAGCCATTTTTAATAAGGTTATTAGGTTAAATTTTTTTGTCTCGAAAAATAAATGTGCCGGTCGTCTTTTAAAATCAATCCAAATTTAGCATTCCAATTTTGCCGGACAAGAATTGCGAATTAAATTTTCCACAATGTCATCAATGCCCGCAAACGCAACGCGGCGCCGTAAAGCTCCCGGTTTCCATATAAAACGGGTAATTGTTGCTCTCTCCCGACATTTCAAAATAGAATTCGGAGCGCTTTTTATCTCTGCCGCCAACTTCGTTCATCGTCTCGCTGTCATACAATCTCCCGTTTATCATCGTGTATTTTATAAATTCGGAATTGCGAATGTCTTCCAGCGGATTTTTATCCAAAATCAATAAATCTGCCAGCTTACCTGGTTTTAAAGAGCCGATTTGTTTGTCCATGCCGAGGTATTCTGCGCCGTTGATGGTAGCACATTTCAGCGCTTCGTGATTGGCCATGCCTCCCTGCGCCAGCATCCACAATTCCCAATGCGCGCCCAAACCCTGTAATTGTCCGTGAGCGCCGAGATTTATTTTCACACCGGCGTCTGATAATTTTTTGCAGGATTTTGAAGTCAGTATGTGTCCGTTTTCATACTCTTCGTCGGGTATCATCATGCGATGGCGGGCGCGGCTGTCAATAATCGGGCGCGGCGTAAAAGCCAAAAGCCTTTTCTTTTCCCACACATTGGTTTTTTGATACCAGTAATATTCACCACTCACAGAGCCATAATTTACAATCAAAGTTGGCGTATTGTGCGCATTGGATGCTTTCCAGAGTTGTATGACATCGTCATAAAGCGGGGCGACCGGAATGTTGTGTTCGATACCCGTGTGTCCGTCCACGATCTGAGTCATGTTGTGATAAAAAAACGAACCGCCCTCGGGTACTACGATGATGCCGTTTTCACGAGCTGCTTCTATTACCTGCTGCCGCTGGTTTCGGCGCGGCTGGTTGTAGCTTTTTACTGAAAAAGCGCCGTAAGCTTTAGTACGCCTGATAGCCGACCGCGCATCGTCCAGATTATTCACCACCGCTTTAAAATCACCGTCAGCACCATACAAAATGGTACCTGTAGAAAAAAGTCGGGGACCCACCATCGTTCCCGATTTTATCATTTCAGACTGGCTGAACACCATTTCCGAATTGGTAGAAGGATCGTGCGCCGTAGTGACGCCGTAGGCAAGATTTGCATAATATTCCCACTGTTTCTGAGGTGAAAGACCGTATCTGAAATTGCCCAGGTGCCCGTGTACGTCCACGATTCCGGGCATGATAGTTTTGCCTTTGCAATCAATTACTTTCGCCTCTTTCGGTATGCTCACATTTTTGCCCAAAGCCTTGATCAGATTATCTTCCACCAGCACGGTTCCTTTTTCTATCACTTCATTTCCCACCATCGTGATGATGCGGGCATTGGTGAGCGCAATCAAGCCCTGCGGCTTGTCGGAAGACAGCGTAAGATTTATTTTCAAGCCGACCGTATCCATCGGTGGAATACTGTCCACCGCACCTTCCAAAAACAAAAAACGATGCGTGAGCGAATCTGTAAAATACCGGTTGCCCAATGTCCAGTGCAGCACTTTGCTGTCGGCGCTCCAGTGCAGGTTGATACCCGCGTCTTTGCCTACCTGCGCCACCGGCACTGCTTTGGTATCGGCTGCAATGCCGACAGTTTTTCCGGTTTTTGGAAAAGGCGCGATGTAAACTTTATACAACTCCGTCCAGGCTACCCAGTTATTGTCAGGACTGATGGTAAATCTGTGCGCGTATTTGCCGTCAAAATGTTTTTGCTCGTCTGTTCCGTCAGCTTTTATACTATAATAGGATTTGGTGAGCGCGCCGAATATAAAGCCGCCGGTTTGGTAAAAAATCCGTTTTCCATCGGCAGAAAAAACGGGATTTTGTCCCTGCGGTTTGACCAATGAAACGTTCCCCCCGTCGCTATCCATCGTATAAATGCCGGGATTTTTGCAATGTGTAAAACCCTGATGCTGGTTTCCGCCTTCTTTTACAAAAACGATTTTTGACCCATCGGGCGAAAAGGCGGGCATCCGGTAAATTCCTTTCTTTTTTGTCAGCCTGGATTTTTGTCCGTTTTGAAGATTTAATTTAAAAATCGCACCCATTTCCTCATCATTCCAGGTCACGTAAACCAACTCTTTTCCGTCGGCGGAAAAGGCGGGTTCAAATTCCAAATCGCTGTCTTTGGTAAGCCTGGCCGCCTTTCCATTTGGCAAATCCATTTTCCACAAATAACCCGCCGCATTAAAAATCAGCGTTTTGGAATCCGGGGAAGTCACGGCGTGCCGTATCGTTTTGACTTCAAATTCATTTTCAAAGGCATTATTTTCAAAATGGAGGGTTTGAGCCAATTTGTGCGTGGCGCGCACAGTGAAAGGTATTTCTGCCGTTTTGCCGTCCGAAACGTCTATTTTCAAAATTTTGCCGCCTGCCCAAATCACGATTTGCTTGTCGTCCGGCATCCAGTCAAATCCCGGATAAATGCCAAAAACCGCCCAGGCTTCCTGCTGGTCTTTACTAAGTTGATCGGTCAAAAATGTTTCCTCTCCCGTTTCAAGGTCGTGTACAAAAAGCGCCGTTTTCGAACGCACCCGCCTGACAAAAGCAAGTTTTTTGCCGTCGTTGGACACCTGCGGGCGGCAAGCGCCGCCGGGTCCGGCGAGAAAATCTTCTGTTTTGCCTTCCTGCCTGTCGTACCGTCGGATGATGTAAATCTGGCTGTTCGGATCCTTATTATATTGAAACGAACCTCCGGGGTACATATCCTCACTAAAATAAACATACCTGCCGTCCGGACTGACGCTCGGTTCGTTTACATCCTGCTGATCATTTTTCCTTTCCGTCAGTTGCGAGCCAGAGCCGCCGCTGATGTGGTAAAGCCACATTTCGCCGGCGCCCAAAGATCTCGCGCTGGTAAAGTGCTTTCGGGCCACAAAAAACTGCCCGTCGGGCGTCCACACCGCATTATTCAAAAGCCGAAAATCTTCTTTAGTCACCTGTTTTGCCTCGCTGCCGTCAACGTTCATTACCCAGATATTGTCGCCGCCACCGGCGTCACTGGTAAAAAGTATCTTCGTACCGTCGGGACTGAATCGCGGCTGCACTTCCCAGCCAATACCGGTTCGCAAAGCAGTCGCCTCTCCGCCGGCAGCCGGCATCTTATATATGTCGCCTAAAAGGTCAAATACGATAGTTTTTCCATCGGGGCTGACGTCCACATTCATCCAGGTGCCTTCATTTACCGTAAAATTGACTTCTTTCCAGCCAAAATCGCCGTCAGGCGCATTCACATCCCATTCTTTTTTTTGCGAATCGGCGTCTTTTTTTTGCTGGGCGACGAGAGGTTTTGCCGCAAAAGCAAAACTTGCCAAAAGGAGTAGTAAAATTTTTTGAGCCATAAAACGACGAATTTTTAAGAACGGCTAATGTAGTCAAACTTGATTTATATTGAAGAAAACGGGGAAAAATATTGATTTCGATGGCTGAAAAGTTGACGCTTGGAAAAATTTTGAAACAAGTCATGAGCATCTGATAAATAAATACGTAAAAGATTAATTTTTCCATTATCTTTGGGGCGTTATTGAGTTATGTTCTTTTAAAAAGAGGTTTTTCAGGAGCATCGTAAATGCGAAAATCCTGCAAGTCAGTACTAAAAAAGTCAGTTTTCCTGCCCTAGTCTTCTTGCTAATTCATCACTTTTCGATTCCACAAAAATTTTCTGTTTTACAAGCGTTTCTCATTTTTTTTTATTCATTCAATATTTTTTTAAATGAACATTTTTGCTGCTAAGCTGAGTTTTGACACTCAGTCTGACGACCTTCTGGAAGTCTTCGAAGAGTACGGAGAAGTTTCTTCGGCTACTGTTATTATGGATAAATTTACCGGCAGATCCAAAGGATTCGGATTTGTTGAAATGCCAAACGACGACGAAGCTCAAAACGCTATCAACGCACTGAACGACAGCGAACTGCACGGCAGAACCATCGTTGTGAAAAAAGCTGAGCCTCGTGAAGAACGCGGTCCTCGTCACGGTGGTGGTGGCGGTGGCGGCAATCGCCGCAACTTCGGGGGTGGCGGGGGCGGCGGCGGCTTCAACCGCAATCGTTACTAATTGATTGAATTTTAGAAATCACTTGATTTCTTAATGATACTAAAGACTCTCCGGGAGATTCCCGGGGAGTTTTTTATTTTAAAAATCTTTACTCTTGGCAGTATATCCGATTGAATAGACCGGGAGCGTCAGCCAGAAAATTAAAACCGCGGCGGAAATAAAAATACCAAGCCCGCTACCAAAAAAACGATTGAAAACGGCGCCCGTAAATCCCATCAGGGCTGAAATATCCAATTTGAGCAAAACCAGAATTCTACCCAAATCAATCGGGTTAAGTAAAGCAGTCGCCAGTGCAAAATTTTCCAACGGATAGTCTTTGAAAATGGAAAGAGCAAACAGAAAAATACCATCATAAATAACCGCAAAAAACAACCAAAGCATCATTGCCGCACCAAAACCTTTGATTCGGTTTTCACATTTCATAGCAGTCCAAAATCCCAGCGCTGAAAAAATCAGTGATAATACGATGCCATCGGCCAGCAAAATCAGGAAATTCCAAATTTCTGACGATTGGAATATACCGTAAAAAGCGAAGGGTAGCCCAATACCAATTATCAGGCTCGCTGTCAATGACAAACCGAGTCCCAAATATTGACCCCAGAAAATGGAAGTACGTTTGACTGGTTGCGCCAGTAAAAGTTCGGTAAACTCGCGTGAATTGTAAGAATACATCACGCCAAACATGGTGGCGATCAGGGGGCAAAGTATTAATATCGCCTGCATCAGGCTGATAATTACCTTTGAAAAGTCGTCTGAAAAAACCATCAAAGTGCCGGTGAACAAGAGAAAAAACAAAGCGTAAAACAAACTCCACCGGCTCCTGAATAAATCGAAAAAGCTGTATTTCAATATTTTAAGCATGGCTATTGGTTTAAATTTTTTGAAATTCAGGCTTGAAAATCATTTTTTTGCCGGGGTTTGAATAAACCTTTTCTCTGTTTTTAGTCATGATCGCAGCTATGGAGCTTTCAAGTCCTTTTTGCCCGAATTGATTTTCCAAATCCTGAATAGCACCCTGATAATAAATCCTGCCGTCCATCAGAAAAACAATTTCATCCGAAAATTCTTCCACGAGACTCATGATGTGCGAAGTAATTATGATCTGTTTGCCGCGATTTTTTTCCCGGAGCAGCAAGTATTTGAATTGGGTGAGTGCGAGCGGATCAAGTCCGGCGGTAGGCTCGTCCAAAATATAACACTCCGGGTCGAACATAAAACAGGATACAAGATTCACTTTTTGCTTAGTGCCGCCGGAAAGATTCCCCAGCTTCTTTTTCAAAAATGGTTCGAGTTCGAATAATTGTACCAACTCGGTTTCAGAAATGTCGGTCCGCCCCCTCAAATCCTTCACCATTTGAAATAACTCAAGTACTGTCAGATTTGATGGGAAAAGGGCTATTTGTGGCAAATAACCAATCTGGCTTCGGTAGGTAAATTCGTTTTGGATGGGTTTATTTTGAAAATATATCATTCCTTTTTTTGCAATCACCATCCCCAAAATACATTTTATTAAAGTGGTTTTGCCTGAACCATTTGGTCCGAGAATGGCGGATATTCCTTTGTTTTTCTAGTCCCGTTGGATATTTTTTTAAACATCCAGGGGGGCGCAAGATTTATTG
>CALMIT010000612.1 GCA_937864255.1 uncultured Saprospiraceae bacterium | reverse complement strand
GGGTTGCGGACAAGTTTTTACGGTTTTATCGCCCGACTGTACCCAGGATTGTGATATTTCAAATATCAGAACGGAAATTTCGGATTGCGTGAATGGCGAGTTCACGATCCTTCTAAAATTTGACCATCAAAATACCAGCGATACATTCTTCCTTTTTGCCGGCAATTCTACAACGATGATGAGCCGACATGCTTACTCGGATTTGCCGGTTAGGCTGGGACCATTCCCCGGAAACGGGCAGAGTTTATTCTTTTTAATCAGGGATTCGCGGACGCCAAATTGTGCCGCCGATTTCAGAATCACAGCGCCTGATTGTCAACCGAGATGTAATATTTCTGATCTGCGCGTGGACGTGGGCGACTGCGACCAGGCAGGACAGTTTACTGTAAAACTAAATTTTAATCATCAAAATACAGCCGATTCATTTATGGTGGTCGGCAACGGCAGGAGCTACGGCGGTTTTGCATACGCCGATTTGCCCGTGATACTTGGGCCGCTTGACGGCGATGGCGTCACGGAGTATGAATTTGTAGTTATTGACAAACGAAATCCGGATTGTAGAAATCACATCGTCATCGATCCGGTGTACTGTGGCGACGATTGTAAAATTTACAACGTGAACCTGGAGGCTTTGCCTTGTGATAATGACGGCAATTTCAAAATTGCACTTTCTTTTGATTACCAAAATACCAGCGGCATCGGATTCCTTGTCTTTGCCGATGGAAAACTCTTTGGGCCTTATCCCGCGAATCAACAACAGCCGATAATTCTTAGCCCGTTTGTTGCCGACGGCAGAACGGTTTATGACATTTTGATTTTGGATCAGGGCAATGCGCTATGTTTTGCTTACAGTGAAATCGGCCCAATCGAGTGTGGTGATTGCAAAATTTCAAATTTGCAAACCCGCGTGACCGATTGCAACAATCTCGGCGAGTTTTATATCTGGCTGGATTTTGATCACGAATTCACAGGCAATCAGGGCTTTTCAGTGCGTGGAAATGGTATGAATTATGGCAGTTTCAATTACAACCAACTGCCTGTCAAACTCGGCCCATTCCGCGGCGACGGACGCTCTGTGTATGAACTGGTCGTTGTGGACAACGCTCATCCTGATTGCAGAAATGAGACGCAGGTAGGGCCGGTCAGTTGCTTCAACGCGCCTTGCAGAATTTTGGACATCAATGCTGCCGCCACCGACTGCACGCCCAACGGTATCTTTTTTGTTGATTTGAAATTTAACTACCAAAACGTCGGCAATCAGGGCTTTTCCGTGCGCGGAAACGGCAGAAATTACGGACGCTTTTTATACGACCAGCTTCCCGTAAGATTGGGGCCTTTTGTGGGCGACGGAAGGACGATCTACGAATTTATCGTGTACGATAATCAATTCCCTGATTGTCATAATGTCGCTACTGTCGGGCCGGTAAATTGTGATTCGAGCAGTTGCCAGATCACTGATCTGAATGTGAGAACCGGAAATTGCAACAACGACGGCACTTATAAAATCACTTTGGATTTCAATGTCAGAAGTTCCACGAATGCGCTGTTTGACGTCTTCACGCCGCGCGGACATTTGGGTACTTTCCGTTTGAGCGACTTGCCGGTGACTATAAATAACTTCCCGGCAAGCAGAAATGCTTTTGATATTCTTGAAGTGTGTATTAATGATAACGCCCGCTGCTGTGCGTCCATTCAATTTGCAGCACCAAGGTGTCAGCACGATTGTATTGATTTTGAAGCGCAGGCGATAGGAACTTTCCCGCGAAGCAATTCGAATGTAAATGACACTTTGTTCCTGGAAAACGGTGTGACGGTGAGATCGGGAGGCTTCCTTCCTTCCACATCGGGCATACGCTTTGATTCGATTTCGATTGATACCGCAAATGTGTTTTTCGATGCGGCGATGGGTCACCAAATCACAACCTGGAATTCGACGGTACTTTTCCAATTCCCCAGAATTGCAGTGACACCTTGCGTCGAGATTACGCTTGATTATTTCCAGATAGGTGCTGAAAATAATATTTCCATCAACGGAATGCCTGTATTTATTTTTGAGAGATTCACAGAATTGCCTCAAAACCTCCACGGTGTCCGCATAGAAGTAAACCCGGTAAATCCGCGTGAAGGACGCCTGGTATTGCGCGGATATATTGAGTCTTTGCGCATCGGAGGCAACCAGCTTTCAATAGATAATTTGTGTTATAAACCTTGTCAGAATACCTCCGCGGTATGGCCGGGCGACGCAAATCTTGACAATGTAACCAGTCATTATGACCTGCTGAATATCGGTCTGGCGTTTGGAAAAGAAGAAATACAACGCGCGCAGATTTCAACAGAATGGGAGGGATTTGATGGCGAAGACTGGATTCGCAAATTTGGAAACAGCGTCAATCTCAAAAATGCTGACTGCGATGGCGACGGCAAGGTGGACGCTGACGATGTGAAAGCCATCGTCAAAAACTACGGAAAAATGCACGGCGACATTTTGGCCAGTCCAAAAATTCCGGTGGCGCCAAATTCCGCTTCCTTATTCATTGAATTCCCCGAAGCCGCCACGGTAGAAGCCGGCAGACCTTTCAAAGCTACAGTGGTGTTGGGTACGGAAGACACGCCGGTACAAAACATATACGGTCTCGCTTTCACCCTGCGCTACGATCCGTCGAGGTTTAGAATTCAAAATATTCAATATCCACCGAGTTGGTTTGGCGAGCCGGGAGAAGATGTGCTGACGATTGATAAAATTTTTGAAAGCAGCGGCATTGCACATGTGGCGCTCACACGCAACGATTTTGAAAATGTCAGCGGCAGCGGCGCTATAGTGGAAATAATTGGAATCATTGACAACATCGCCGGACGAGTCACGGAGATTGAAATTGACATCAGCGACGTGGTAGCTATTAGCAAAAATGAATTATTGCTGCCGGTACTGACGCCTAAAAACCTCCTTGACCTGAGTACAAGCACGGACGATCTTCTTTTCGAAAATCAGGTTTCGGTATTTCCAAACCCGACGACGGGCAAAATTTTCATCAAAACCCCTGATAATCAGCCGGTTGAATC
>CALMIT010000611.1 GCA_937864255.1 uncultured Saprospiraceae bacterium | reverse complement strand
GACCGCGGGCGCACAACCCCGCAGTGCGAAGAGGACCGCCATTACTGTTAATCACGCCGATAGGCGTCAGAATACGGACACTGACTTGCGAACAATCGCTGATATTTGCGGGAGGTAAATTTGCAAATGAAGTACAGTCGTCTGTGCTTACACCCAGGCTAATGGCCGGAAAAGGCGGTATAACCGGTGGCGTAGAATCTGCGAGTTTTACAGTCTGCAAACAAGACCAGGGATTGCCGGCTCCTGTAGGCGCGCACCAATCAAAAATTCTCCATTCACGCAAAATTTTCACTGAAGAACCGCAGGAAGATAAAGTGTCGTCATTAGCGTCGGACAACAGTCCGCAAGCATCGCAAACCGTATCTCTGAGTGCAAAAGTTCTGCCGTCCAATATGATAGTCGGATAGCCAGTAGTTGCTGGCGACAGATCGCGAGATACGCCTGACGTACATTCCACTTCATAGTTTTCCGGACAGGTTGGCGAGAGATCGGCAAGATTTATCCTCCGTATCCAAATCATTTGTACACAAGTATCGTGGTTGTCATACTCGTCGCTTGCTATCCAGGTACGCGTTATTTTTTGACTAAAAACAGAATCACAACCGTACTTTGTAATTTCATCAAAATAGTAAGATGAAAAATCGGAACAGTCTGAAATCACGGGAGTTAACGCTTCTCCATTTTCGAACGAAGGTCTGGGATTTTGCACACACCAAAGCGTATCATTCAGACAACTGTCTATCACGGGTGCTTGTTTGTCCTGTACCACGATTTCGCCCATACAAGCTACTCCTGTCTCAGCATTCAATACCCTGACCATCAATCTTCTGCCGATGTCATTGGTATCAACGAGGTTATTATTACGCCCCATTATTGTCACCACAAAATCATCCGCACAGCCGTAAGCACCCATTAAAACCATTCTGGGATCGATAGGATCGACACAATCACTGCTAAGCGAGAGCTGTCCGTTGTCATTGCACAAAAGCGCATTCGAAGGCGGACGATATTCATTTACCTGGATGGTAAAAGAACATGAAGACGTATTGCCATTGCCGTCATTGGCTTCAAATGTAAGTGTAGTCAGACCGATAGGAAATTCATCGCCAGACTGTAGCCCCGTCGCATCTGTTTGCGTAATCACGACATTGGCGGTACAATTATCTGTCGCCGTCACATTAAAATTCACTGTGGCGCCGCATTCAAAAGGAGCCAGGTTGACAATCATATTACCCGGACAAACGATAACAGGATTTACCGTATCTAATACCGTCACCTGTGTGGGACATTGCGCAGAAAATCCGAGTGAGTCCGTCACCGTTAAAACGACAGTCTGAGTACCAATATCCGAACAATCAAAATCAGCTTGTGAAAGAGACAATAATTCGATGGCGCAGTAAGGAGCCGAGCTCCCGTTGTTTACCTGGGCAGGCGTGAGCTGTGCCTCATCATTATTATCCAAAGTGAGTACGAATGGGCCGTTGCACTGGGCTGTCGGGCTGGGCAGCGTAGCAAAACTGTTTAAAACCACACCGGAGCCGCTGTTCACTACTACTCCGGAGCCTACCGCATAAATGACGCCGTTGTTGACAACAGTGCCGCCGGCATTACCAATCGGGTTGGCTGTTTGATGATAAATATAATCGCAGGAGCCGTTTGTCAGCGTGCCTGCCGAGTTGTCGAAATTTGACCCGAAATCATTGGTCAAAATTCCGTTATTGAAAAAATTATGACTGTTGTTGATTTGCCCCGCATTCAAAAAATTTGAATTATTATTAAAAGGGGCGTTGTTATTCAAAACGCCGGACGAACTCATCTGGAAGTTGGATCCATTCGTGATTGAACCCAAATTATTAAACAAAGTGCCGTCCATTGAAAAAGTACCGATGTTTAAAATCGTACCCGGAATAGGGCCGAGTAAAAACAATCCGTTGGTCAAACTGCTTCCAAAAGTGGAACTAAAAATCCCGGCATTGCTCATAATGCCGAGGTTGAAAAACAAATTGCCATTTGTAAAATTTCCTGCGTTGGAAAACAGGGTAGTCAGGCTGAATAAGCCGTTATTAATAAAAGTTCCCAGCATCTGATTGGTAAAACTGTCCCCTACGCCGCCCTGAAAAATGCCCGAATT
>CALMIT010000610.1 GCA_937864255.1 uncultured Saprospiraceae bacterium | reverse complement strand
AATCGGGTAAGCGAAGGTGCGCCAGAATTTCCAACCAATAATCTGCGTGAAAAAAAGTATCAAAAACGAAACCCCGATCCAGATGGTCTGCTTGCCGACCGGCGTCGAGGACAATAAATCCAAAAAATTGGACGGATAACCTTTGCCGTAGCCTACCGTGTACACCATGAGCCAGCCCACTCCCAGCATGGAAAGATAAAGGGAGAAAGTCATCCAGTCTAAGCCGCGATCATTCCGGTTGGTTCTGACAGACATGCGGTGTTTGTTTTCGGCTGCAAACTTAATCAAAAAGCACAGCACTTTATTTCAAACGAAAGAGCCGGCAAACCAAAGCCGCTTTTTTGCGTTACCTTAGCGCTTGTTTTTTTTGAAAATTCAAATTTTTAAAAATGGAAAACGTGGTGACGAAAAGCCCGATACTTATTTATACCGAACAAACGCCGAACCCCGAGTCGCTCAAATTTGTGACCAACAGGATGTTGTACCGCGGCACAGCCGATTTCAGAGAAGAAGAAATGGCGAAAGAGTGGTCGCCGCTGGCTGCGGAGCTTTTCCAGTTGCCGTTTGTAAAAAGCGTCTATA
This sequence comes from uncultured Saprospiraceae bacterium, assembly GCA_937864255.1. Lineage (GTDB taxonomy): Bacteria > Bacteroidota > Bacteroidia > Chitinophagales > Saprospiraceae > JAGQWW01. The sequence goes on along the minus strand of CALMIT010000610.1, from coordinate 2,268 downwards.
TCTGCAACAACTTTGTCACCGTCACCAAAGAAATCAACTACGAGTGGTCTGACATCATGCTCAAGCTCAAAGATTTCATCAAAACCTACGTGGATCAGGGTAAAGAAATACTGAAAGACGGCTTTGCGGAAGCGATGGAAAAAATGGAGGCGGAAAGAGGCGCGGGTTATCAATATTCGGGCGACGACGCCGAGACCGTAAAAAAGATCAAAGACCTCATTGATACTTACATCAAGCCCGCCGTGGAAATGGACGGCGGCAATATCGAACTAAAAAAATACGAAGACGGCATTGTGTACGTGACCATGCAGGGTTCTTGCAGCGGCTGTCCTTCGTCCACCGTCACGCTCAAAGCCGGCATCGAAGGTATGTTGAAAAGAATGATACCGGAGGTGAAAGAAGTGGTGCAGGAAATGGGTTAAACCGGATTGCTCATTTCTGAAAATCAAAAAATGAAAACAGACGAGCACATCAAAATCATCCAGGTCAGCGACATACATATCGGCGCTGAAAATGAAGATACTTCGGGCATTGATGTGCGCAAAAATTTCCTCAATTTTCTTGATGTTTTACCGAGCCACCAGCCGGATATGCTGGTCATTACCGGCGATTTGTGTTTTAAAAACGGGCAGGCAGACATTTACCGCTGGATTCAAAAACAGCTCGACAAACTGGATTTTCCGGTCTGGATTATTCCGGGCAATCACGACGACAGCAGCCTGCTCGCCCAAAACCACGGACTGGAATCACACCTGAAAAACGGCGAACTTTTTTATCGCGTGGCTTTGGACAATTATTCATTTATCTTCCTCGACACCGCGCCGGACGCCTGTAGCTCAGCGCAGTATGATTGGCTGGAAACGCAGTTGCAAAAAGCGGATCGCAGACCCGTCATTTTTATGCATCATCCGCCCGCGTACGCCGGCGTGCCTTTTATGGACAATAATTACCCTTTCCGGGAAATGGAAAAAATGCAGGAAATTCTCTGCGCGTATCCGGGCAACCTGGACATTTTTTGCGGGCATTATCATTCGGCAAGAACCGTCCGTTATAAAAACCTCGCGATACATATCGCCCCTTCCACTTTTTTTCAAATAGACCACCGGTTTGAAGATTTTAAAATGAAAGACAGCCCGCCGGGTTTCCGCGAAATTGTTTTTACAAAAAACAGCATGGAAACTTGTCTCCATTTTATGGAATGAGGGAACAACACCATAAATTCACGGGAAAAATTTTTCACCCCAAAATTTCATCCCGATGAGTACTTCCTTTATTGTAGAATTTGCAAAAACCCGCGGCGCTGAAACCAAAGAGCGCAACATTCGCCAAAGTCAACTTTCGATAAAAGACACTGACTACCAGGTCGAACTTTTCAGACCTGCCTCAAAATCTGCCCGGACGGGCGGGCGCGACGAGACCTACATCTTCCGTACCGAAAATGAATCCGGCAAATCACCCTGGGAAGAAGCGCACGAATTGTACGAACATTTCAAATCGGAAGGAAAGCAGCTCGAATACGTAGAACCCGAAACCACGCATATTTTATTCGATCCGCGCACATTACCAAAATCAAAAATGGCAGGCAGCCTCGGCTACCTGAATAATTGGCCGCGCCCGCAGCCCGAACTCCGCCACGGCTGGCATTTGGAAGACGAATTTTCACAACTAAAAAAAGCCCGCGATATCGCGGCGCCTTATTTTGAAAATGGCAAAGTGGTAAAAATCGCCCATTTTGATACCGGCTACGACCGCAATCACCCCTGCCTTCCCAAAAACCTGAACACCGCTGAAGCGCAGTGTTTCATTGACGGCGAAGAGGGAAACTACGCTTGGGACGTAGAAAAAGGAACGGGCCTGGAACAGCAGTGGCACGGGCAGGCTACGCTCGCCATTTTGGCGGGCGGCTATGTGGATTCTTTTGATGGTAAAGAAAAATTCGGAACTGAATTTGGCGGCGCGCCGCTGGCCGAAGCGGTGCCGTTGCGTATCGCCGATTCGGTCGCTTTGCTCAAGACTGCTTCTTTCGCGAAAGCGCTCGATTATGCCGTGGAAATTGGCTGTGAAGTAGTGACGATGTCTATGGCCGGGCTGCCTTCCATGCGCTGGGCGCAGGCTGTCAATAATGCTTACGAAAAAGGCGTGACCATCGTGGTAGCGGCGGGTAACAGTTGGATTGAAGGCTCCAAAAAAAATTTTCCCCCCCCCCCGCCTTTTTCCGGCCGCCCGGGGGGGGCGTTTTCCGCCCCCCCGGTAGCCCGCCATAAAAAC
>CALMIT010000609.1 GCA_937864255.1 uncultured Saprospiraceae bacterium | reverse complement strand
ATCTCTTCTTCGAGGCGGGCAATGTCTTTTTCTGCCTCAGCCAGTGTATTTCTTTTTTCTTTTAAAAGTGCTTTTTTGTCTTCCAGGCTTTCCGGCCAGGTCATTTCTTCTACACTGTTGCTGCCACAACCGGCCAAAAGCAGACCGAATAAAATGATTGAAAAGATATTTTTCATGATTTTATAAATTTTAAAGTTTGAGGTGATTTTATTTTCCTTGCGCTTTGTCCAAATCAGCTTTTGCGACAAGGAGTTCGTAAAGTGCGTTCGTATAATTTGCCTGTGCTGTGTATAATTCGCGCTCGGCCTGCGCCACTTCGAGACTGGAGCCTACGCCTTCCCTGAATTTTATTTGAGTCGTGTCGTAAATATTCTGAGCCAATTGCAGGCTCTTCTCGGTGGTGGATACAGATTCTTGTGCGTTGAGGTAGGCAATTCGTGAATTTTTTACTTCCAAAGTCATTCCCCGCTCAAAATCACTTTTTTGCACATAAGTTTTATCCAGCAGAATGCGTGCCCTTTGAATCTTTGCCTTCTTTTCCAAACCATCGAAAACAGGAATTTTCAGGCTCAAACCAACCACCGAAGTGCCAAACCAGCCGTTTTCTTCTTTATCAAAAAGATTGTTGCGTTGCAACTGTTGTTGATGGCTGCCGAAGGCGTTGATTACGGGGATATAGCCCATTCGATAACGGCGGATATTGATCTTGGCCAGTTCTTCGCCGAGATTAATTGCCGAATATTCAGAGCGACTGTTAAAGTCAATGGGTGCATCCAACTCGACGGCTTCTGCCGTAAATTTTGCTATCAGCATATCCAGATCATCGCTGATGGAAATTTCGTCGGACATCGGATAGCCCATTTGAAATTTCAAAAGATTATAGCTGATGGTTATAAGCCTGTCAAGTTTCTCTTTTTCGATAGTCAGATTATTGAAAGAGAGTTGGAGACGATCTACATCAAGTTTTTCTGCAAATCCATTTTCAAAAATAGCCCTGGTTTCTTTGAGCGTTTTTTCGAGGTTTGAAATATTTTTTTCAAGCACCTCTTTGTTTTTTTCGGCGATAAGAATAGCCAGGTACGCTTTTGTAACGGCAGCTTTCACATTCTCCTCGGATGCTTGTCCCTGTCGCGCCACCAGCTCTCGATACAGGCGCTGCGCTTTCAATCCGACTATCCAGGCGGCATCAAAAATGATGGCGCTGGCTTCTATTTTTGCCACCATGCCTTGCTCGGTACCCGCCGGCAACAGTGCAAAACTGCCATCGGGAGCATCCGGATCAATAAACTGGCGCGGAATCAAAAATTGAGGAACCTGCGGAAAATAATTGTAATCAACAGAAGCATTCACTTTCGGAATCCCGATGGATTTGTATTCCAAAAGCTGTCCTTCTGCATCAGCCACATCTATTTTCGCGAGTTTGATTTGGTTGTTGGCAGCAAGAGCGTAATTAATCGCTTCATCGAGTGAAAAAGTTTGTTGGGCGTAGAGGCATAGTCCAATTATGAGATTGGGAAACAATGCGATAAATCGCTTCATAAAAAGGAAGTTTAGGTAGTTAAATATCTTGGAATAAGTTTTTCAAGGGTTTTCAGACCTTTTTGAGAAACTATTCCGAACAAATGATAAAAAATGAATTCCCTGAAAAGGTGCTCTTTTTCATAATTTTTCAAAGGGAATATATCTTCATCCACTAAAAGGAAAGTCTTACCGACATACAATTTGGCGATGACGTCCGTATTCAAATTTTCTCTGTAAAGACCTTCTTTTATGCCTTTTTCAATGTTTTTGACAATCACCTGATACACATGCTGGCGGTGCAGCATTTCCATCAATTCCCAACTCTGGCGGTAATATTTTTTTAAATCGTAAACCACCGTGGGCGAAATCTTTCCTAATTGCTGAACGACGTATTTTCCGATTACCAGCATCTGCTCCACCGCATTGAGCGTTTGGTCGCAAATGCTATTGATACAGTCGGTTTCCTCTTCTACATGGTTGAGTATAATCTGGCTTATCAGGTCAGCTTTGTTTTCGATGTACTGATAAAGCGTTTTTTTGGACACGCCCAATTCTCTGGCGAGGTCGTCCATAGTCACGCTTTTTATTCCATACCTTAAAAAGAGGCTTTCGGCCTGTACTAAAATCTGTTGTTTTTGATGTTCCATTTAAAATCTGAAAAATGAGCGGGCAAAAGTAAAAAAGAGAAACACTGGAAACTATTTCTGTGTGTAAAGTTTTCGTGGTTTTTGATAAGTAACTTTCTACGGGCGATGAATGGTCGCTTTTCTTAGACGAAAAAAGGTGGTTTTCTTAGCCTGAAAACCACCTTCGGAAAAGTTTTACCACCATTCTAATTTCTTGAGTTTTCTGTCATGCCATACTTTTTGTACAACATATCTTTCAATTCCTTTCGGGCGAAAAAAATTCTGCTCTTTACCGTGCCTAGCGGCAAGCCCATTTCGTCGGCTATTTCCTGATACTTGAATCCGGCATAATGTCTTTCAAAAGGAATTTTGATACTGTCGTCCAGTTTTTCAATCATTCCCGAAAGTTCTTTCATCATGATGTTGGTCTCGGCTTGATTTACGATCGTTTTTTTCCCGGAGTTGATATAAAACTGGTTGTCGGTGGTATCAATGATTGTGTTGGCTTTTACTTTTCGGCGGTAGTTGTTGATGAAAATATTTTTCATGATTGTAAATAACCACGCTTTAAAATTAGTGCCCGGCAAAAATTTATCGCGGTTTTTTAATGCCCGGTAGGCAGTCTCTTGAAACAAATCCCGCGACTCTTCAAAATCTTTAGTCAGATTATAGGCAAACGCCTGAAGGATATTTGTGAACTCGTTAAACCGATTATTGAACTCTATTGTGGACATGGCTATATGTTTTGGTGAATAATTTTTTGTTGAATCAAAAATAGATAATTGATGAACAAAAAATCAAATTTTTATACATTAAAAATTGGTTATAAAATTTAATCAAAAATTAAATAATTGATTACCAGTATTTTAATTATAAAAATAATTCAACCCGATTAATATAATTTTCATTTTTTATTGAAAACAATAACTGCATTGTTTAACAATCCGCCCTTTAAAACTGATTGCGCCACTTTTTTTGGCGGGTGTTTTCTTATTCCTGTTTACTTTTAAGCAATTCTCAAAATTTTTCTAAAATGATAACACAAAGGATAGAAGCCTTAAGAAGCGCTATGCGGGCGAAAGGACTGGACGCCTATATTATTCCCAGCGGTGATCCTCACCAAAGCGAGTATGTAGCCGATCACTGGAAAGCCCGCGAGTGGATTTCAGGTTTTTCAGGTTCGGCAGGAACTGTTGTAATTACGAAAGATCACGCGGGTTTATGGACGGATTCGCGCTATTTTTTACAAGCAGAGCAACAACTAAAAAACACTTCTGTGGAATTACACAAGTTGGTCGTGCCGCATACCCAGGAACATCTGGATTGGTTAAAAAACAATTTGCCGGAAGGCAGCACGGTAGGTTTTGACGGTTGGCTTTTTTCTGCTGACCAGGTGCGTGGCCTTGCGTTGGCATTCGCCGGAAAAAATATTTTTCTAAACTCCGATCACGATCTGATTAGCGAAATTTGGTCTCCGCGTCCGGCAAAGCCATCGGATAGTGTGTTCGAGCTTGATACGAAATACGCAGGACAGGAAAGGACTCAAAAGATAGAAATAATCAAACGGGCAATGGAAATCAAGGGAGCAGATTATTACCTCGTGAGTACTTTGGACGATGTAGCCTGGCTGCTCAATATGCGCGGAAATGATGTAGAGTGTAACCCGCTTTTTATTGCCTATGTTGTCGTCAACAAAGAAAAAACTTTCCTTTTTATAGATGAATCCAAAGTAGACGAAACGCTGAAAACCACTTTGCTTCAGGCCGGCATTTTTATCAAACCTTACAATTCTATCGAGTCATTTTTGGCAAATATTCCCGAATCTTCTAAAATACTTCTGGACAGAGCCTCCACAAGTATCCGGCTTTACAACAAGGTGCCGGAACAAAGTAGGCTGGACGGATCTAATTTGGTAGAGCCGTTGAAGACGATAAAGAACCAAACTGAAATTGAGAATATCAGGATTGCAATGGAAAAGGACGGCGTCGCTTTGGTTCGGCTCTTCATGTGGTTGGAAAAAGAATTGGCACAGCGGAAAATAAGTGAGGTGGAAGTAGCCGAAAAACTCGTGGAAATTCATCGCGCGATGGGAAATTATCACGGAGAAAGTTTCAGCGCTATCGTCGGTTACCAGAGTAATGGCGCTATCGTGCATTATCACCCGATGCCCGACAACTGTGCTATGATTGAAAATAGCGGCATTCTATTACTTGACTGCGGCGCGCAATATACCGAAGGTACAACGGACATAACCCGCACAATAGCGCTTAGCGCGCCACATACTCAACAAAAGAAAGATTACACGCTGGTACTGAAAGGTAATCTTGCCGTTTCGATGGCACGATTTCCGAAAGGAACAAACGGAGTACAGATAGATGCTTTTGCAAGACAACATTTATGGAGACATAATTTTAATTACGGACACGGAACGGGGCATGGCGTAGGTTGTTTTCTTTGTGTGCATGAAGGCCCGCAAGGGTTTTCGCCGGTGGTATCCGGCCGCTCCAGGCTTCCTGTTGAACCCGGTATGCTTACCTCCAATGAGCCAGGATTGTACCGAGCGGGGGAATATGGAATTCGTGTAGAAAATCTGGTACTTTGCGTAAAAGACGAAGTAAATAATTTTGGAGAGTTTTATAAGTTTGAAACAGTTTCTCTTTTTCCTTTTGATGTGAATTTGATAGAGGCAGAAATGCTGGACGCGGAGGAAAAGCAATGGATAAACCATTATCATAAAGAAGTAAAAAGCAGATTGGCAAAATATCTGAACGAAGAAGAGAACTCATGGCTCGGCCGGAAGTGTGTAAATATTTAAGTACAGAACGACAGTTTTAAAAAAACGTCTTTATGATTTCTTTTTTGCGCGATTTGGATGTGGAAATTATTAAAGAGTTGAACGTGGCGAGCGTTGCCTCGGGTACTATAGCAAGATTTTTTATTCAGGTAGTGAAAGACGGAATGGGGATGCCGACCTATCTGCCCATAATCGTGGCAAAAGGCGTGGAGCCGGGTCCGGTAGTTGGCGTCACTGCCGCCGTACATGGGAACGAATTAAACGGAGTGCCGGTGGTTCAAAAGCTTTTCAAAGAAATAGATGTGAAAGCGCTCAGAGGCGCCATCGTAGGCGTGCCGGTGTTGAATGTGCCTTCATTTTTGCGCAGCAAAAGAAGATTTATTGACGACGCAGACCTGAACCATGTTTTTCCGGGAAAAGCTAACGGAAATGTGAGCCAGGTATATGCTTATCGTGTCATCAACAGAATTGTAAAAGAGTTCAATTTTTTGGTTGATTTGCATACTGCCAGTTTTGGCCGAATAAATTCCTATTACATCAGGGCAGATTTGCGGGATGAAGTGACGCGCCAAATGTCTATTTTACAAAATGCCCAGATAATTGTACACAACCCGCCTTCGGATGGTACGCTCCGCGGCGCCGCTCATGCAATGGGCATTCGGGCAATCACGCTGGAAGTGGGCGATCCGAATAAATTTCAAAAAGGAATGATACGCTCCAGCCTCACAGGCATTTTTAACCTGCTTGTTTATTTAAAAATGCTGGAAGGTAAAATAGAGTCGCCGGACACGGAGCCTGTGATTTGTGATCACTCTTTTTGGATTTACACAGATACGGGCGGTATTTTAAACGTTCCGCCGCTGCTGGCAGAAAGGGTGAAAAAAGGCCAGGTGATAGCTACCATGCGCAATATTTTCGGTGATTTGAACCGGGAATATTTTGCGCCCGAAGACGGCATCGTTATCGGAAAAAGTATATCGCCTATAAACCAGACCGGGGGCAGGATTTTACATTTGGGTTTGCCGGTCGCTGAAAGCAACGGCAGTTTTTTATGAGCTTTTTTTTGAAATATTTTGAAAATACGGAGCTGCCAGTTTGGTCAAATACTTCCCGATAATATCAAATTCAAGATTGACTACCGAGCCGATTTTCAGCTTTTTAAAATTTGTATTTTCAAATGTATAAGGAATGACAGCCACGGAAAATACAGCCTTCAGCGGATTTACTACTGTGAGACTCACCCCGTTTATCGTCACCGAGCCTTTATCCACAAGCAGGTGGCTGTGTTCTTCCGCAAAACCGAATAAAAAATACCAACTCCCTCTTGATTCTTTAATTTCCACTACTTCGCCGGTTGTATCCACGTGTCCCTGAACGATATGCCCATCCAGTCGCGCATTGATTTTCGCGGCACGTTCCAGATTGACAAGACTTCCCACTTTCCAGTCCGAAAGATTGGAACGGAGCAGGGTTTCTTCCACCGCAGTTACCGTATGTTTTCCATTTTCTACATTTACCACGGTCAGGCACACACCATCGTGCGACAAACTTTGATCAATTTTTAAAGAATTAGAAATAGGAGATTCCAGCGTGAAATGAATATTTGACTTTTCGCGCTCAATTTTTACAACTGAACCGACGGATTCTATTATGCCAGTAAACACGGAGTTTGAATTTATTTCAGGATAAAACTATGTACCCAACTGTTTTTCCAGACGGTAATACGTGGTAAATGAAATCATTTTTTCGGAAGCCTCATCCCAAAGTTTATGGTTCATATATTTCAGGCTTTCCGGAAAAGTTACCTCTGTAACATACTTGTGTAAAATAGGATTTTCGCGGGCACACCACTCCAGGTGATAATTTGGGATTTTGGAATTGAGATGGTGGATGTGGTGAAAGCCGATATTTCCTGTCAACCATTGAAATAATTTGGGCAGCTTGTAATAAGTACTTCCTCGAATAGCGGCCAGCAGATACTCCCAGCTTTCTTTCCAATGTTTGTAATTGTGTTCGTGCTGATGTTGCACATAAAAAAACCAGACAGCGATAATGGCAAATAAAACAATAATGGTAAACTGTACCAGTAAAAATTCTTTCCAACCCAACAACCAGCCAAGCCCGAGATAAACGCCGAGCAAAAGTGCGTTGTTGACATACAATGAGCGGTGGGTTTTTTGCCAGCCGTTGAATCCTACCAATGGAAAACGATTATTTATAAAAACATACAATACAGGCCCCACGATAAAAGTAATCAAGGGCATTCGAAAAACGCGGTATTTGAATTTTTCCCAAGCTGAAAGATTGCGAAATTCTTCCACGGTAAGCGTGTGAATGTCGCCGATATCCCGGTACTCCAACTGCCCGCTATGTCCGTGATGAAAATCATGTACCCGGGCCCAATATTTAAAAGGTATAGCGCTAAAGACGCTGCAAAACCAGCCAATCAATTTGTTCCACGTGTTGGATTTCAAAAAAGAGCGGTGGCCGCAATCGTGCTGAATGATAAAAATCCTGACCAGGAAAAATGCATTCAACAGACCCAAACCAAAGGTAATCCAGTATGAATAATCCAGGCTTATGTACATCAAAACCCAAAGTCCGACAAAAGGCAGAAATGAGCTTAAGATTTGTATGATCGCTTTTTTTGTATCAGGTTGAGCATATTTATGAAACATTTTGGGCCAGTCCGCAAATACCTGCTTTATTTCCTGATTTATCTGATGCTCCATTGACTGAAAAGATTTTTTAAAACTGCAAAAAGATTAAGATGTGCTTTCAAAAATTTAATGATGATGACCGCCTGCTCCGTGTACGTGACCGTGCGCGATTTCGGATTCCGTAGCTGTACGGACTTCTTTTACAATGCCGGTAAAATATAAATCAACGCCCGCCATCGGGTGATTAAAATTAACAATAACCTCTTGCGTGTCCACTTGTTCTACAGTACCGTAAAGTTGGTTACCATTGCCGTCTCTCATCGGTATTACGCGGCCTATTTCCAATAAATCCTCAGCCAGTTTTCCATCAATCATAAAAGAATCAATCGGCAGCGGCACCACGGCTTCGGGATTAAATTCGCCGTAAGCTTCATTGCTTTTAATACCGAAGGCAAATGCTTCGCCGGCTTGTTTGCCGGATAGCTGCCTCTCAAATTCAGGAATCATATTACCCGCGCCGTATAAAAAAACGAGTGGTTCTCCGCCGAAAGTTTCTTCTATCACTTCCCCGCCCGGATCGTTTTCCTGCAATTTGTAATGCAAGCTGACCACTGTATTTTTAGAAATAATCATTTTTATTTTTTATAGATGTGAAATAATAGGCAAAGTAAGGAAATAATTACCTTTAAAAAGAGCAAGCCCTGAGGTGATTTTTCGCAATCAGCAAAATATTACTAAAATTTGCGCCGCATATTTTACATGATCAATCAATTTTGAATAATGACTTTTAATGCAAATTCAAAACCAACCTTGCTCATTCTTGCTGCCGGAATGGGTAGTCGTTACGGAGGACTTAAACAGGTGGACAGCGTAGGTCCGTCCGGCGAGGCGATTATTGATTACTCGATATTTGACGCCATGCGCGCCGGATTCGGTAAAGTTGTTTTTGTCATCCGAAAAGATATTGAGGCTGCTTTTAAAGAAAAAATATCTTCCAGGTGGGAAGGCAAAATCGCGGTGGAGCACGTTTTTCAGCAGCCCGAATCGGCCGTCCCTGCCAGATTGTTGCCGGAAGTTAAAAGAGAAAAACCCTGGGGAACAGCCCACGCCGTTTTGGTAGCCGCTGAATATATCCGTGAGCCATTCGCCGTGATCAATGCCGATGATTATTATGGTATCGAGGCTTATCGAAAAATGGCGGATTTTCTGAACGCTCAATGCACGCCGGGATTGTTTTCGATGATGGGGTATGTGCTTGGTCGCACGCTTTCCGATCATGGTACGGTGTCGAGAGGTGTTTGTAAAATGGACGCAGATAATTATTTGACGACAGTGACGGAGCGACATAAAATACGGAGAGAAAATTCAGGAATTTTATTCACGGATGAAAACGGCGCCGATGTGTCTTTGCCGGAAAGTAGCTTGGTTTCCATGAATTTTTGGGGATTCCATCCCTCCATTTTTAAAGTGATAGAAGAAGATTTTATAAAGTACGTGGACAAAAATCTCGACAATCCTAAATCCGAGTTTTATATACCCACGGTAATTAACCGGATGATAGACGAGGAAGGACTGAAATTACTGGTAATACCAAATGATGACCAGTGGTACGGAGTGACTTACCGCGAAGACAAGCCGATTGTAGAAAATGCAATTTTGAAAATGATAGAAACCGGCTTGTATCCGACGTCCATTTGGACTTGATGGTTGATCGCTTTTAATGTGTTTATAAATGTCAGAACAAAATCTACATTTCGATTCACCCCACAAAAGGTTGCCCGATATTGCAGATATGGCGGAAGCAATACGACGGGGCGATCGCATTAAACTTGGTCAGGCTATTACATTAACCGAAAGTACCCGTGCGGATCATCAAATACAAGCCCGGGAACTTATAAACTATTGCCTGCCCCATTCCGGGAAATCTATTCGTATCGGGGTCACCGGTTCGCCGGGCGTTGGGAAAAGTACTTTCATTGAAGCGCTGGGGAGTTATTTGGTAAATCAAAACAAAAAGGTGGCTGTGCTCGCCATTGATCCTACCAGCCAGATAAGCAAAGGCAGCATTTTGGGGGACAAGACGAGGATGGAAAAACTTAGCAACCATCCGCTGGCATTTGTGAGACCGAGTCCGGCAGGAGAGTCGCTCGGCGGAGTGGCGCGCAAAACACGAGAGGCCATTATTCTATGCGAAACGGCTGGCTACGAAGTGATTTTTGTAGAAACCGTGGGCGTCGGACAGTCAGAAACGGCGGTACATTACATGGTGGATATTTTTTTGTTGTTACTCTTGCCGGGCGCCGGGGATGAATTGCAGGGTATCAAAAGAGGTATCGTGGAAATGGCGGATATCATCATCGTAAACAAAGCAGACGGTGAACGGCTTAATCTTGCCAAACAAGCCAGACAGGCTTATGCCAATGCGCTCCACTTTTTATTGCCGAAGGAAAGTGGTTGGGTTCCGAAATTTATGACCTGCTCGGCACTTTATGAGACGGGCATAGCGGAAACCTGGGCACTCATTAAATCATTTAACGCTTTTTCAAAAGAGAATTTATTTTTTGAAAAAAACAGAAAGCAACAGGCGGGTTATTGGTTTTATCAAAGTTTACGGGAAGGGTTAGAGCGTTCTTTTTTTGAAAACGAAATCATCAAACAACAATTGAAACAAGCGGAAGCAGAAGTACTCGAGCAAAAGCGCTCTCCTTTTGAAGCGGCGCAGGCACTTTTGGATTTTTTTCTTAAATCTGTCAAATAAAAAAACAGGGCGGCTCTTTTAAAAGAGCCGCCCTGTTTTTTTGCCGTCATGAAAATTACTTGCCGGCTATTTTTTTCAATTGCTCCTCCAACTCGTATTCATCGCCCGGCACATAACCGGAATGTGTGTACACAATTTTGCCGTCTTTATCTATCACAAAAGTTTGCGGAATTGTCTGAAAATTGAATGCATTTTGCATTTCATTTTGATTGCCGCACAGTATAGTGTATTCCCAGCCGCTGGTTTCTACAATGCCGGGCACTTTTGAAAGCTGGCGCGTGTCGTCAATCGTGATTGCCAGTACTTCTACGCCCAGGTCTTCTTTCCAGGCGTCGTAATTTTCGGCGATGGCGCTCAATTCTTTTTTGCAGGGCGTACACCAGGTAGCCCAAAAACTCAAAACTGTAATTTTGTCATTTTTTATAAATTCGGAGAGACTTTGACTTTGTCCGCCCAGGGTTTTTACATTTACCTGTGGCACAGTGTTTTGTGCAAAGCCGAAGATAGTCATCAATAAAAAACCTGCGAGTAAACTTGTTACTTTCATTTTGAAGGTTTAAAAGATTTTTTAAAACAATGAACACAAATTTTGCCGACGATTTTTTCCGGCAAAAGGAAAAACTGCGGACAAAATTATTGCTAAATATGAGAATCTGCTAATCAAAAACTTTTCAACATTTGGTTTAACGTCCAATTAACTATTTTTGACCTTCCAAATTACATAGCTCTTAAATTTTGAATCTGCTTACCGATGAAAAAAAACTTTAGCCGTATATTTTTTTCTGCCCTTCTCGTGTGGTGTTTTTTTGCTCCGTTTGATTCTGTCGCTCAGAACAAAGAAGGGGGGCGTATTTCGGGCAACCTCGCAAGTAATGGAAATTTTTTCTTTCGGGATTCTTTGATAGGCGCAGTCGGCACGCCGCAGTATGATCGCCAATTGTTTGGCGCTGAAACCTGGCTGAATTTAAATTATAGCAATTGGGGTTTTGACTTCGGTTTGCGTTTTGATATGTTTAATAACTCCAACCTGCTCAACCCCCGAAGCTCTTTTACTGACGAAGGCATTGGGCGATGGTACATTCGCAAAAAAATTCAGAACCTGGATATTACGGGCGGATACATTTATGATCAGATCGGCAGCGGGATTATTTTCAGAGCTTATGAAGAAAGGCCTTTATTGATTGACAACGCGCTGTTCGGCGCCAGGCTTGCCTACGATCTGACGCCTGATTGGAAGGTGAAAGTTTTCACAGGACGGATGAAGCAACAGTTTGGCTCTTACAATTCCGTCATCAAAGGTGGTAGTATTGAAGGCTTTTTTGCTGTGGGAGATTCTACCAAACCGGTTACTTTCTCGCCCGGTATCGGCGTGATAAACCGAACGCTTGACGATGAGACAATGGAGCAATTAGTAGGAGCATTAAGTACATATACGCCCGATGACAGCATCGGCGCCAAGTATAATGTGTTTGCCTATTCTTTTTTTAATACACTTTCTTTCGGAGGGTTTTCCTGGTTTTTTGAAGGGGCTTACAAAACCAACGAAGTGATTTATGATCCTTTTGCGGTGAAAAATAACTGGAACGGCGAAGAAACTTTCGGGAAATTTGTTTTCAGAGATGGATCTCTGATTTATACTACCCTGAGTTATGCAGGCAGCGGTCTGGGTATTACCGGAGAATACAAACGGACTGAAAATTTCTCCTTGCGCGCTTCTCCGTTTCTTCGGATAGAAAAATTGAACGACGGTCTGATGAACTTTCTGCCTCCCATGACCCGGGTCAATACTTACCGTCTGACAGCGCGTTATAATGCAGCCACGCAGGAAATCGGCGAGCAGGCTTTTCAGCTTGACATAAAATATGCGCTCAATAAAAAATGGAAATTCAATGTAAACTACTCGGACATCCATAACCTGAGCGATACGAAATTGTATCAGGAAGTTTTTACCGAAATACAATACAAGCATGAAAAAAAGTGGCAAATATTAGGAGGCGTTCAATTGCAACAATACAATCAGGATATTTTCGAAAATAAACCGCTGGTTCCGATGGTAAAAACCGTTACGCCTTACTTTGACTTTTTGTATAAACTAGACAGAAAACGTGCGCTTCGATTTGAAGGACAGTATATGAGTACTGAGCAGGACTATGGTAGCTGGGCTTTCGCTTTATTGGAGTACAGCATTGCACCCAACTGGACTTTCACAGCCTCCGACATGTACAATATTCAACCGGGTAAAAACTCTCCGGTAGATAGTGAAACAGGAGAGAAATTAAAACTTCACTACCCGCGTTTCGACGTGTATTATACGCACAAATCCAATCGGTTTTCATTGAGCTATATCAAGCAGGTAGAAGGCGTGGTTTGTTCGGGAGGTGTATGCCGTCTTGAACCCGCTTTTCACGGAGTGAGGCTAACCGTCAACTCTACATTTTAATTTTCAGACTATGACGCCTGACGCATATTTTGAAAATTTGGATAATGGCAGAAAAGAGATTTTGTTAAAAATCAGGAATATTATTTTCGATCTTTTTCCTGACATTGAAGAAAATATGGATTACCATATGCCTACGTATATTTTGGATGGTCAAACGCTTTGCGCACTCGCCAGCCAAAAAAATTATATGGCGCTTTATATTATGCCGTACGATTTTCTTGGAAAATTTGAAGAAAGCCTGAAAAAATATAATTGCGGAGCGTCTTGTATCAGATTCAAAAAACTGGATGAGAAGGGCTTTGAATTATTCAAAAGTATTCTTGACTTTTCAGGAAAAAATTATCCGCAAAGTATTTATTACGGACGTATGAATGCCCAAAAGAAATAATTCCTTCTTTGAAAAAAAACTATCGTGAAAGTGAAAAATTTATCCATCGTCTTTGTTTTTATCGGATTGTTACTTTCTTCCTGCGAAGAAAATATGCCCGTCATTCCTCCATTAGGACCGCAAACCATTGGCGACAGAAAAGTAGTTATTGAAGAATTTACAGGAGTAAGATGCGTCCAATGCCCGGCCGGCAGCGCCGAGATAGAAAATCTTTTGGTTCGCTTTCCCAATAATTTGATAGCTGTTTCCTTACATGCTTCCAGTGATTTTTCAGAGCCTTATTCAAATAATAAATATGATTTCAGGACTCCGGAGGGTTTCAATATCGCCCGGAATATTTTTTTGATAGAACCGCTGGCTTTCCCCAGCGCAGCTATAAACCGTGAGCCAAATAGCTTCGGATATTTTTTTTACGGACGCGACGAATGGGCCGGGTTAATCGAAGACGAACTCAATGAGTCGGTGCAGGCAAGTGTGAATCTGGAAAAAGAGTACGACGAGGCGAGCCGGCTTTTAAAGGTCAAAGTAAGAATTGTTCCGCTGCGCAATTTTGCTGAAAATGTTCGTCTAACGGTTCTTATTACCGAAAGCGGGATCGTAGATGCGCAAATAGTTCCCGGCGCCGGTATTGTAACCGATTATGTACACAAGCATGTTTTTCGAAAAACCATCACACCCTTTGACGGTGAAAACTTAGGGGCGCTGCCCAATGGAATCACAATAGAGAAAAATTACGAACTTGCAATTCCCGAAACCTGGAATGCAGCCAATTGTGATGTCATTGCTTTTGTACATCTTTCCGGCGGCTCTAAGGAAATTTTACAGGCGGATCAAGCCCATTTGTTGGACTGATTTTATCTAAAATCAATCTCCGTATTATCTCCGATATTCAGGCTTTGGCGCATTCCTGTAATCGCGGTATCGTTTCCAATTACAGACTGCTGAAGTACCACTTCTTTTATGGAAGTGAAATTTCCTATAATGGAGTTTTTTACAATGGCGTAATTCATTGTCGCATTATTGCCGATAGTAACATGAGGGCCGATAATGCTATTGGTTATTTTACAATTCTCGCCGATACTTACCGGGTGTATGATGATCGTATTGTCAAAATCCGGCAGGTCTGATGAAGCATAACCTTCTTTATCCAGCAGAATTGCATTGGTTTCCAGGAGAATCTCTTTTTTGCCGCAATCAAACCAATTATTGACGGCTAATGTAGAAAATTCAATGCCTTGCTCCACCATATGCTGTAAAGCATCCGTCAGCGGAAATTCGCCGTCATTTCGAATATTATTAGTGATGATATAATCTAACGCTTCGATAAGTTTTTTTACCCGGGTGATTTTATAAAAACCTACCATGGCGAGGCTTGATTTGGGTATGGAAGGCTTTTCAACCAGTTTTTTTACTTTCTTTTTTTCATCCAGTTCTACTACGCCGAAATCCCTCGGATCATGTACTTTTTTGACGCCCAGAAGGGAGGATTTTGAAGAAATGACTTTCTCAAAATCCATATCTATAATTGTGTCGCCAAATACAATAATGAGTTCTTTTTCATTTTCCAGGTAATTTCGCGCCGTCCATATTGCATGACCGGAGCCTTCCCTGTTTTGTTGTTCTATAAAAACCACATCCAGTTCAGGGTATTGTTGCTCCACATAATCCTTGATTTTTTCTCCGAGGTACCCGATGATAAAAACAAATTCGGTAATTCCGATAGAAGTCAATTGGTCTATGATGAAAGAAATAATAGGTTTTCCGGCCACCGGTATGAGGGGTTTAGGCTGTGTATAAGTGAGGGGGCGGAGTCTGGTACCGGCGCCCGCTACGGGAATTACTGCTTTCATATTTTAATATTCAATTGAGCTGCTAAAGTATGAAAATTAAGTAAAACAGCATGTTTTTTAAATAAAAACACCTCTTTAATTTTTTGATAATCAATGTTTTATAAAAATTTTTAAATTATTTCATCTTTTTAAAAAAACTGTCAGCAGGGTAAACTTTTCCAAATTGTATTTTAATTTTTAAAAGAAAAGCATTTAAAAATCTCAAAAGGTTTGATTTCTTTACTTTTGCCTTTGACTTGGATATTATATTAGTTAAAATAAATTTTATCCCAAATGGGAAATATCGTAGCGATTGTTGGAAGACCGAATGTTGGCAAATCAACTTTGTTCAACAGGCTGATTGGTGAGCGACAGGCCATTATTGATGACACGAGCGGCGTTACGCGCGACAGACAATATGGTGTTTGTGAGTGGAATGGTAAAACTTTTACTGTGGTAGATACAGGCGGTTTTGTGCCGGACTCTGAAGATATTTTTGAGGCGGCCATCCGCGATCAGGTCAAAATAGCTATCGAAGAGGCCAGCGTCCTTATTTTCATGGTAGATGTTACGACGGGGATTACTGATTTGGACGAAGACGTTGCCAATATGCTTCGCAGGTCGGATAAGCCGGTTTTGCTGGCTGTAAACAAAGCTGATAATGCACAGCGAATGCTTGAAGCCAATGAGTTTTGGAGTCTTGGATTTGAGGATACAATTTTTGTTTCTTCGATGACGGGCAGCGGTAGCGGGGAATTGCTGGATGCAGTTGTAGAATATATACAGGAGGAGATTCAGACCCCGGGTGACCTTCCCAAGTTTGCAATTCTCGGGCAGCCTAATGTCGGGAAATCTTCTTTGCTGAATGCATTGATGGGCGAAGAGCGAAATATCGTAACCGAAATTGCGGGCACTACGCGGGATTCTATTCATACACGTTATAATAAATTTGGTAAAGATTTTCTTTTGATTGATACAGCGGGAATACGAAAGAAGTCGAAGGTTCACGAGAATCTTGAGTTTTATTCCGTAATGCGTGCAATTAAGGCGCTGGAAGAAGCAGATGTTTGTCTCCTGATGATAGACGCGCAGACGGGCATTGAATCTCAGGATATGAGTATTTTCAGGCTGGCTCAAAAAAGAAACAAAGGAATCGTTATCCTGGTAAATAAATGGGACTTGGTAAAAAAAGAAACCAATACCGCGAGAGATTTTGAGAACAATATCCGGGAGAAAATAAGGCCTTTTGACGATGTACCCATTTTGTTTATTTCTACCATTGAAAAACAGCGTATTTTTCAAGCTGTGGAGGCGGGATTGGAAGTTTTTGAAAACCGATCCAGAAAATTAAAAACTTCAGAAATTAATGATGTGATGCTGCCGATTATCGAAAAAAATCCTCCCCCTGCGTATAGGGGTACTTACATAAAAATAAAGTACATCACACAATTGCCTACGTATTTCCCTGCCTTTGCCTTTTTTTGTAATCACCCGAAGTATATAAAAGAGCCGTATAAAAATTTCATCGAAAATCAAATGCGAAAGCACTTCAGCTTTTCGGGCGTTCCGATGGGTATTTTTTTTAGGAAAAAATAATAGGCCACCCAAAAATTTTGCTGTTTATTTCAAATCGGCAATCCCGGTCGGTAAAGAAATTCAATGTGCTTTATCCGAAATCAGGTATCAAGGCACTCATTTGTTCAGGATGGAATTTCTTGAGACAACAGCAAAGGTGGATAAAACAGCGTGGACTAAATTTTTCGAATTTTGTTCCACGTGGAACAAACAAGTAGGGAAAACTACATTCTTAATAAATATTCTTTCAAGTCAGAAAAATCGCTTTTTATAAAAACAGCCTGCTTTTCTTTTTTTGAAATCGCTTTAAGCTGTTTTGGTAAATCAATTTTTTGTCCGATGATGGACTCTACGGTATTCAGGAATTTTGAGGGATGCGCAGTACCCAGTATGACGCCGATAGTTTCTGGGTTTTCTTCTTGATATTTTTTCAAGGCGGCGTATCCGACAGCCCCGTGCGGGTCTATTACATATTTATAGCTTTCAAAAACTTCAAAAATTGTGTCCTGTGTTTCCGAGTCGCTAATTCCATAACCGGATATTTCACTTTTGATTATGTTCCACGTGGAACTATAAATATCTAAAATTCTTGCAAAGTTAGAGGGGTTACCCACATCCATGGCATTGGAGATGGTTTGTAAAGACGGTCTTGATCTGAAAATTCCATTTCGCAGATATTCGGGAACGACGTCATTTTCATTAGTCGCAGCAACAAAATGGGCAATGGGAAGCCCCATTTTTTTTGAAATCAATCCCGCTGTGAGGTTTCCAAAATTGCCACTTGGAACGCAAAAAACAACAGGGGATTTATGGGAGATAATTTGTTTGTAACCTTCAAAGTAATAAAAGGATTGAGGGATAAGCCTTGAGATGTTTATAGAATTAGCTGAGCTTAATCTTAGCGCAGTATTCAAATCTTTATCTAAAAAAGCTTGTTTGACCAAATGTTGGCAATCATCAAAAGAACCCTGTAATTCGATAGCCGTTACATTCTTTCCAAAAGTTGTAAGCTGCTTTTCCTGCAAATCACTCACTTTTCCGGAAGGATAAAGAATTACTACTTTTATTCCCGGTGTATCATAAAACCCGGCTGCCACCGCTCCTCCCGTATCGCCCGAGGTAGCTACAAGAATGACAAGCTCTTTATCTTCTTCTCGATTAAAATAGTCCATGAGTTTCGCCATAAATCTTGCGCCAAAATCTTTGAACGCTAAAGACGGTCCGTGAAATAACTCAAGAATATATTTTTGCTCGTCAAATTTGATAAGAGGAGCCGGAAAGTTGATGGATTGATAGACCATTTCTTCCAAAACTTTTTCAGGAATAGCGTCTTGAATAAGACTTCTTGAAACATGAAAAGCTATTTCCTGAAATGATAAGTCAGACAGGTTTTTTATGAATGAATCGGAAAGTTTTGGGATTATTAGCGGCATGAACAAACCATTGTCGTCAGGTAATCCTTTCATAACGGCTTCTCGAAGCGAATACTTTTTTGCAGGATTTTTTGTACTGTATAGCAACATGATTTGTTGATAGAATTTAATTCAAAAAATTGATTATCAGGGTTTTATGAAGTTAATTTCTTTTTGTAAAAATCTTGAAATCGCAATCGGTGTGATATGACAAAAAGTTTACCAACCCCGGGCATTCCGTTTTTTCCGTTAATTTGATTTCCAAAAATGAGGTGTGAAAAGAACAAAAATGGTAAAAAGTTCCAACCGCCCCAGCAGCATTAAAAAGGATAAAATCCATTTAGCGCTGTCTGGTACATGCGCGAAATTATTAACCGGGCCTACCGAACCGATACCAGGCCCGACATTAGCCAGCGAGGTAGCTACTGCGCCGATAGCACTGAGAAAATCCATCCCGGTTATCACGACAGCTATGGAGCCTAAAAGAAAAGTCATCAGATATAACAGCAGAAAAATGATAACGTGTGTCATGATTCTGGGGGCCACTACCTGCTCGTTTAATTTTAAGGGCACGACGGCATGAGGATGGAGGATGCGTTTAAATTCCAAATAAGTATTTTTGAAAAAGACCAAATGGCGTATAATCTTAATGCCTCCTGCAGTGGAGCCTGCACAGGCTCCCACAAAAATCAAGATGAAAAAGAGCAAGGTGAGGCTCTCCGTCCACGAGGTGTAGTCGGCGGAAACAAATCCCGTTGTTGTAATGAGCGAAACAGTTTGAAAGAGACTTTCACGGAATGCTTTTTCGAAAGAAATCTCTGAAACGATAAAAATGACAATGCTAATAATAAGCGACAGCCCGGCCACAACTCCAAAATAAGCTTTGAACTCATCAATCCGCCACACTTTTTTAAACCGCATTTTCAAGCCCCAATAAAGTACGGTGTAATTAGTGCCTGCCAAAAACATAAAAATAACGATAGGGTACTGAATCAATGGTGTGTCGTAATGAGCAATACTGGCATTTTTGGTAGAAAATCCGCCAGTCGCCATAGTTGTAAACGCATGATTTACAGCATCATAGAGGTCCATTCCAGCTAAAAATAAAATGACGGTCAGGGAGAACGTAAGAAAAAAATAGATGAACCAAAGTCTTTTTGCAGTCTCTTTGATGCGGGGGTGCAATTTGTCAGAAGTTGGTCCCGGCGATTCTGCCACAAAAAGTTCAATCCCGCCGATGCCTAAGAGCGGCAGTATAGCCACTGTCAGGACAATTATACCCATGCCTCCTATCCATTGGGTGAGACTGCGCCAGTAAAGTATACCTTTTGGCACGCTTTCTATATCTGTGAGAATGGAAGCGCCGGTAGTAGTCATACCGGACATGGTTTCAAAAAAAGCATCTGTTATATCAGCGATTTCGCCGCTAACAATAAACGGCAGTGTGCTGAAGCTCACCATAAAAATCCACCCTAACGCTACTATCAAATATCCTTCTCTTTTTTTTACGCCGTGATTTTTGTTAAATCTTATAGACCAGAAAGATATACCAAAAGCAAAGGTGACTAGCCCCGAAGTGATAAAATGAACAGCATCTCCGCTATTGCAAAGCAATGAGACCGGGATTACAGAAAACATAAAACCGGAAATTATCAAAAGCAGCACGCCAATTACTTTCGTGATGGGCGTTGGGTTTATCATCTTTACAATTTTGAAATTTATTATCTGAAAAGTTCTTCTACTTTGGAAATGGCCCCGGGCATGGCGAATACAATGACTTTATCATTTATTTTAAATTGAAAATCGCCGTTGGGTATGAGACTTTCTTCCCCACGGATTACGCCTCCCACCAAAGCTGTTTCCGGGAAATGCAGGTTTCTCAAAGGTTTTTTGGTCAATTGATTTTCTTTATGAACAACAAATTCGATTATCTCCGCTTCCACACCATGCAGGCTGGTAATGGCTTCCACGCGTCCTTTCCGCACGAAGCGAAATATATTATTAGCGGCTATCAGCTTTTTGTTAATAAGCGTATCTACTCCGATGTTTTGAGAAATATGTGTGTATTCTTTATTTTCCACCTGAGCGATTGTTCTGATTACGCCGTGATTTTTAGCTGTAAGGCTGGCAATAATGTTGGTTTCAGAATTTGGAGTCAATGCCAAAAATGCGTCCATTCTGCTCAGTCCCTCTTCCTCCAGTAATTCAATATTGCTGATGTCTCCATTGATGACCAAAGCGTTTTTTAGATTCTCCGACAGCATTTTACATATTTCTTTTTTCTTTTCTATAATGGTTATGTTATAATTATTTTCAAGCGTCAGGGCGGTTTCATAACCCAGCCCTGTTCCACCGGCAATCATAATATTTTTAATCTTCACCTTCTCGTTTGATACAAATTGTTCGACACGCTCTATGTTCTCTTTTTTAGCTATAAAATATACATGATCGCCCCTGTGTAAAACTGTATCGCCGCGCGGAATGATAGTTTTATGGCTGCGCAATACAGCGATTGGGCGCAGGGTGATATCCAATTCCATGTCGCCTATGTCTCGCAACCTCTTATTTACCAGCGGAGATTTTGGATTTAGCGTAATTCCAACGACGCTTATTTTACCATTTTCAAATTCGAAAATATCCGTAAATGAGCACCTGTCTAATAGGCGTCTGATTTCCTTCGCAGCCAATTGTTTGGGAGAGATCAGAGAATCCACGCCCAGATCTTTAAACATTTTTTTCTGTTCCTCTGCCAGATACTCGGCGCTGTTCACGCGTGCGATTGTTTGCTTGGCGCCTAATTTTTTAGCCAGAATGGCAGTTACCAGGTTGGTTTTTTCAGACGTTGTAACAGCGATGACCAGGTTTGCTTTGCTTACGCCCGCTTGCTCCAGTATATCCAGAGAGCCGGAATCGCCTTTTATTGTGAGCACATCAAGATGAGTAGCTGCGTAATCGAGCAAATCCTGATTAATATCTATTAAGGCAATATCCTGATTTTCAAAGACCAGCAATTCTGCTATATGAAAGCCAACATCGCCAGCACCGGCTATTATTATTTTCATTGAAATTGAGTAAAAAACTGAAAACAGGCTTAATCAAAAAGCCAACCATTTCGTTTAAAATAGTCTGCAAATATCAAAATCAATTAGAAAATCACCAATGGGAATGAAAATCTTAATGGTTTGCCTAGGCAATATTTGCCGCTCACCGCTGGCGGAAGGAATTTTGAAAAGTAAGGCAGCTGCTCGAAAGCTGAACTGGGAGGTAGATTCGGCCGGAACAAGTTTTTGGCACGCGGGAGAAGCTCCCGATCCTCGCTCCGTAGAAATTGCGAAGAAAAAAGGACTTGATATTTCGAATCAAAAAGCGCGGCAGTTTTTACGCAAAGACTTCGAAAAATTTGATCTCATTTTGGTGATGGACAGTTCAAATTATCAAGATGTTATTGCATTGGCGGGGCAGGAAGAGCAAAAACAAAAAGTGGAATTAATAATGAACTTTGTAAAACCGGGCTATAATCAAAATGTGCCCGACCCGTATTGGGATAATGACGGTTTTGAAAAAGTGTATGAAATGCTTGACAGGGCCTGCGAAAAAATTATCGAAAAATACCAGTTGTCAAGTTAAAACATCTTTTTAACGCGAATAAGGCGGGCATCTCAGATCTCCGAAATAATACAAAAAACCGATTCCGAGAAAGACATAAGTATCCTTCGTCGTACTATTTCCACGCTGTCTGCCGACTTGCCCGATTTGTCCGTCATTCACACCCGGCACTAAAATTGAGCGATCAGAAAGAGCGACAGCTATATCGCCGCGCAAATTTTCCAGGTCTTCTTTATCAGCATAGATTGTACTCACGTCATCCAGATAATCTGAAAAAAGGTAACGTGCGCCAATTTCAAGATTGATGCTCCATTCATAACTCAGATCAATTTTAAAACCGCCACCATAACATAAAGCGCCGGTCGTGGAGTAATATTCTTCGCCTCTGAATTGTCCTTCGGTTCCCAGCGGGCGCAGGTCGTGCCACTTGCCATTAAGTTCTGCTTGCGGGTTGAAATTCACTACCGAAAAGCCTCCAAAAAGGTAGGGCGTGTAAAAATTATCTCTGCTGCCATGTACATAAGGCAGAAAATTGAACTCTATCTGGGCGCTTCCTTCCATCACCGGCGAGCGAAAACTCAGATTACGCGCTTTCTCATAAGCATTTTTTGACTTCGCATCATCGCCGCTCACCTGTCCGTAATTTGCCGAAAATTTTAAACACACCCGCTCGTCAAAATTGTACCTGGCGATCACACCGGCTGCCAAACCCGGAGAACTTAAAGAATAGCCCGTGTTTAAATCTCCAAAATAATGCGACAAGCCTAGCCAGCCACCTGCTTCCCATCCGCGCTGAGCAGACAAAAAATTACACAATAAAATACCTAGCAATAAAGTAAAGAGCCTTATCTTTTTCACATTAAAGAATTTTATATTTCTAAAGGGGGAGCAAAGTTAGTACAAAACGGGTTAACGGTTGATTTGGTATTTTGTTAAAATGTGGGGAAAACTTTGGCTATACCTCCCATCTAAATTCATGCCCGTTTGTTTTTGTTATACATTTATGACAAACTTGGGCCAAGTTTTAAGAAAAATATTCAACCTAATTACAGACCTTTGCGCGTCCTTTTATTGGGTTCTTCCACAATTAATTTAGCGCATGGAGCAAAAAGATAATTTGTTGGGTGTTTTAGAAATCATATTCAGGAGAAAACGAGAAATTTTTAAAATCTGTGGTATTGTATTCGTCGGCAGTGTGATCATTTCTTTACTCTTACCCGTTTATTACAAATCAACAACTACTTTTTATGCGGCGAGTCCTGACCTTGCCAATCCTGACAAACTTTTCGGTGGTGGAAATTCGGATACCAGATATTATGGTACGGGGGAAGATATTGACCGTTTGCTAACTATTGCGCAATCAGCAGACGTGATAAATTACCTTGTCGGAAAATTCGATTTGTACAAACATTATAATATTGACTCCACGGGAGCAAAAGCACTGTACAAAGTGCGGGAGCGGCTGATGGATTTGTATGTGGTACAAAAAACCAAATACGATGCGATAGAACTTTCGGTAGAAGACAAAGACAAAATACTGGCAGCCCAAATTGCTAATGAAGCCCGCAGGAGAATAGAAGAAATTTCAATAAAACTGATAAAAGAAGGTCAGCAACAGACTTTAAATACTTGCGAGCAAAATATTAAAGAAAGCGAAGCGCAGCTAAACGCTCTGGGCGACAGCCTCGCAAGATTGCGCGAGCGCTATAGTATTTACAATCCCGAATCTCAGGGAGAAACTTATGCTTCACTTCTGGTAGGTTCAGAATCACAGGTGGCTTCTTTTCAAGGTAAACTTGAATCTTATAAAAGTAATCCGAGAACGCCGCGGGACACCATTATAAGGGTAGAAGCAAATCTAAAAGGTGCGGAACAACAATTAAAAAAATTAAAAGAGGATGTAAAAATATTCAACCAGGGAATGTCTATCGTACACATACTTACGGATCAGCACGAAAAAGCCAGATTTCAATTAAGTTGGGATAAAGAGCGATATAAACACCTCATGACAGCCAAGCAAGGTGACTTTTTGGTTATTCATTTGGTAGAAGAAGCGCAAGTGCCGGTAGTGAAATCAAGGCCCGTAAGGTCGCTTATCGTTCTGGCAGCCACAGTCGTCGCTTTTATTTTATCCATTTTGGGCGTACTTATTTTGGAAAGTTATAAGGATGTAAACTGGCGTGAGTTGTATAACAGTCCTTCCGAGTAGTAAGATTTTGGGTGAAAATCGCTTATTAACCCAATCCAAAAAATACCAGTCTTTCTTGTGAATAACCTTGCACACGGATTTAGTAGTATCAAATCACAGATTAATCTGTACGGGTGGATTACTGTGGTTAGCATCTTTATGGCGATACTTACAGAATGGTATTTTTTAGCGGGTATACCGGTGTTTTTGTTGATCGCTTTACTCAGTATAGCGGATTTTAAAAAATTGTTTTTTCTTCTTCTGGGTTTTATTCCGTTATCCATGGAAATCCAGATAGGTAGTACACTTGGAACCGACCTGCCTACCGAGCCGCTTATTGTGGGTTTGATGCTGGTCTATTTTTTCTACGTCATTGCCAACGGACAAAAACTCAGAGGCGATTTCATCCGACATCCGATTTCTATTTTGTTATTATTACATTTTGGGTGGATTTTTGTCACCACGCTTACATCCAATTTCTTTCTGGTTTCTTTAAAATTCCTACTAGCCAAAACCTGGTACATCACAGTGTTTTATTTTATGGCCGGCAGTTTGATTCAATCAAAAGAGGATATAAAAAAACTGTTTTGGTGGGTTTTTGTACCGCTTATTTTTACAATAAGTTTTATTCTACTGCGGCATGCCGGACTTGATTTTGCATTCAAAGATGTGAACAAAGTAGTCTATCCGTTTTATCGAAATCACGTAAGTTACGCCTGCTTGATGGCACTTTTTTTCCCGTTTATCTGGTTGGCTGCAAAGTGGTACCCGCGCTGGAACAAGTACTGGCTGATAATATTTTTTGGAGGATTTTTGACGCTGATCGGTATTTATTTTTCTTTTACAAGAGCGGCTTATGTTGCTATTGTGCTGGCGGGAGCTACTTTTTTTATTATCAAATGGCGCCTCATGAAGACGGCCATCGGCGTAACGATAATCGGATTGACGCTTTTACTCGCCTTTCTCGTGCATAGAAATAACTATCTGGAATTTGCGCCGGATTATAATAAAACGATAACCCACGAAAGCTTTGACAACCTCCTCGAAGCCACCTATAAAATGGAAGACATTTCGACCATGGAGCGTGTGTACAGGTGGGTTGCCGGCTTTTATATGAGCAAAGAGGAAAGATTCACGGGATTTGGTCCGGGAAATTTTACCAATTTTTATAAAATCTACACGGTCAGGAGCTTTCGAACTTATGTGAGTCATAATCCTGAAAATTCAGGAATACACAGTTATTATTTGATGACGATGGTAGAGCAGGGCATACCGGGTTTGTTGATTTTTATTGTCATGACTTTCTTTTTATTATTAAAAGGAGAAACCATCTATCATCAGACCAAAAACCCCGAAAACCGGCGAATTGTGCTCATGGCGATACTGTGTATCGTAGTAATAGATTGCCTCCTCATGATCAACGATATGCTTGAAACGGATAAAGTCGGACCGTTTTTTTTCATAAGTATGGCTATTTTAGTCAATTGGGACTTGAAAAATAAAAAAGAATCGGACTCCTCGCCCCTGCCTTCATACAGCGGGTAAATTGTTTTAAAGGCAGTTTGTCGTCATACTAAGTTATATTTGCCTGCCAACAAGCATTGCCACATGACCGAAAAAGGTATATATCAATCTCTCAAAAAAGCAAAAATAAAAGGAGAGAAGAAGTTTATCGTTCTGATCGATCCTGACCAGGTAAGGCTAGGCAATATAGACCGGATACTTGAAGCAGCCGCGGAAGCAAAGATCGATATGTTTTTTGTGGGGGGGAGTATCATTATGGACAATGCGCTGGAACTTTGCCTCCATCAAATAAAACAGCAGACTAATATTCCTGCTATTCTTTTTCCCGGAAATTCATTTCAGATAAACAACCAGGCGGACGGCATTTTATTTTTATCGCTGATTTCGGGCAGGAACCCCGAATTGCTCATCGGTAAACACGTCATAACGGCGCCTTACCTGAAAGAAAGTAACCTTGAAATCATTTCGACCGGGTACATACTAATAGACGGCGGCGCGCCCTCGGCGGTTTCTTACATGAGCAATACGACTCCCATTCCGGCGGATAAGGCGGACATTGCAGCGTGTACAGCCATGGCGGGGGAAATGCTCGGATTAAAATTGGTTTATCTGGATGCCGGCAGCGGCGCACAAATGCCGGTGAGTGAAAAAATGATAAAAGCAGTCAGCAGCGCTATTTCCATTCCGCTTATTGTGGGCGGCGGAGTAAAAACGCCCGAAAAAGCAATCGCTAATATGAAAGCCGGTGCCGACATTTTGGTAGTGGGAAATGCCATTGAAAAAAATCCCGCATTGATAAAAGAAATTTCAGAGGCGGTACATTCCTTTAATAAAAATTATTCCGAACAATTTTAAAAAAGACAGAATGTATATACTGCTTATTTCCATAGTGATTGGCTTATTTGCAGCAATGCTGTTTATTAATATCTACTTCCGTGTAAAGGTTTTAAAAACGTATAAAACTTTAGTACAAAACAGAGTGGAATTTGGTGCGGCGCACCTTTTTAACAAAGCGAAAATGGAGCAGGAAATCATGCCCAAATACCCCGGAATGCAAAATGAAATTCAGGAATTCGTGAGACACCTGCGGTATTCCATTCGAATGGCTTCGGTGTTGCTTTTTCTCATCACTGTTTTCGGGGCAATATTGATGTATTTCAGAGATTGATTTTGACTACGCGACGGACGGCGTCGGGTGGTAATTTTTATTGATAAAAGGGAGAGCGATAAGACCGATCAGTCCAAAAAGTATATTGCCCAAAATCTGTATGGCAAAGTACACGATGTTGGCAAAGGAAAAAGCATCGGCGCCCTGTACGCCGTACAAGGCCAAAGCCGCCATTACAAGAAAATGGTACGTACCCATTCCTCCCGGAGACGGTATGACAATGCCAAAAGCTCCGAACACAAAAACCATAAGCCCCGCCAGCGGAGATAAATGACTCGTAGGTTCGAAAGCAAAAAAACAAACATAAGCCATCAGGTAATACATCACCCAGATGAAAATGCTGTGAAAGACAAACCACCCTCTTTTTTCTACGCGCTTTACGGAAGTTATTCCTTCATAAAAACCTTTAACCAGTCCCAAGACTTTTTGTGCAAAAGAAGATGCTATAATTCTTTTTCTAAAAACAAAACCAAGTCCGCTTAAAAGCAAAAGCATGCCCAGAAGTATCCAGGGCAGTGAAGAATTTTCACCTTCGGCGTTTTTTCCTATCTGTGCATTTTCAGAGAGCCAGCCCCACAAAGTGTCGAATTGTAGAAAAAAAGCCAGCCCTACAAAAAGCAAAAGAGAAATGACATCAATTGCTCTGTCGGCTACTACTGTGCCCATTACTTTTTCAGCAGGAATTTTTTCATATCTCGACAATGCGCCAGCGCGTACTATCTCGCCTAACCGGGGCAGCCCGAGATTGGCAAAATAGCCAACCATAATGATATGAAAAGCATTTGAAAACTTCGGGCGGTAGCCAAGAGGCTGCAGCAACAT
>CALMIT010000608.1 GCA_937864255.1 uncultured Saprospiraceae bacterium | reverse complement strand
TTCCTGGAAGAGCAGTTTTTTATTTTCAACTATAAATACACGATACAGGCAGGCAACACGCCGGTCAAGTATTATCAAACCGTTTTTCACATCCAATCCAAAAAACTCGGACTGCCCGAATTTTTATTAAAGCCCGAAAACTTTTTTCATAAAATCGGCGCGTTTCTGGGTATGCAAGACATTGATTTTGAGGAACATCCGGAGTTTTCGCAAAAAAACTTGCTGCAAGGGGAAGACGAAGATTTGGTCAGAAACATGATGACCGTTAATCCGCTTTTATTTCGATTTTTTACCGTTGAACGCGACTGGAGCCTGGAAGGCGTGGGTTACTTTATGGTTTTTTACAGCCAGCAAAAATTGCTACACCCCGGCATCGTCAAAAATTTTTTAAAAAAAGGCATGGAAGTGTACGACATTTTAAAAAGTAAAGAAGAGGAGTGAAAATTTGCAAATCACCCTGCTTCCAGTGTTTTTATAAATCTTTTCAACAACCTTTTCATCGCTTCTTCTATTTGTGATTGCGGCATTTTTTCCTTCGCCTGATATATCACCATCAAAGCAAACTGCCCCTCCCCACCCGGCAATTTTTCGTACAGCCGGTGTTTGTTGAGCCGGTAAGCCTCGCGCACCTGCCTGCGGATGCGGTTGCGATCCACGGCTCTGGGAAATGATTTTTTGGAAACGGAAAGCGCAAATTTTGCCGGAAAGGCGCCATCGGGTATTTCCATTTTCGTCCAAACCAGCCGCAAAGGATACACCGCAAACGACTTCCCTTCTTTGAAAAGCTGCTGAATCACTTTCAGACTTTTCAATTTCTCCTCCCTCTTAAAAGAAAAATCGGTCATTCTTTAAACCAACTTGCGTACATGATATAATTGTTGGCGATGCGCTCCACCGTATCTTTGAAAACGTCGGGGCTGATGGCTTTTACTTTTTTTGCCGGCACGCCGGCGTAAATATGTCCCGGCTCGCAAACGGTGTTTTCAAGCACCACCGCGCCGGCGGCTATCAGGCAATTTTCGCCGACAACGGCGTGATCCATCACGATAGCGCCCATGCCGATCAGCACGTTGTCGTGTACGGTGCAACCGTGTACGATGGCGCGATGCCCGATTGATACATTGTTGCCGATATGCACGGGCGCGCGCTGATACGTGCAATGAATGATAGCGCCGTCCTGCACATTCACTTTATTGCCCATGCGAATAAAATGTACGTCGCCGCGCACCACTGCCTGAAACCAGACGCTGCAATCGTCGCCCATCGCCACGTCGCCGACAACGGTGGCATTTTCCGCCAAAAAACAATTTTTTCCAAATGAGGGCTGGATTCCGTTTACGGGCTTGATGAGCGGCACGGCTGGTTGTTTTTGATTTTTTAAAAAATTCGGTTTAATCTTTCAAAGTGGGGTAAAAGTATCAAATTTGCGCAGCAAAAATCGAATCATCAGCGGCTTTGCGCCCGAAAAAATCGAACTATGCACTACGCGACGCACGACCTTTCCGACACAATTGTGGCGCTGGCTACGCCGCCCGGCCTGGGCGCTATCGCCGTGATTCGCCTTTCCGGCAAAGACGCGGTCGCTATCGTCAACGAAGCTTTTGAGGGAAAAGACCTGAGCCGGCAAAAAAGCCATACGATTCATTTTGGCAGCATCCGCGACGGCGACGAAATACTGGACGAGGTTTTGGCCTCGCTTTTTATCGCTCCAAAATCTTACACGGGCGAAAATGTGGTGGAAGTGAGTTGCCACGGCTCCAATTACATTTTGCAAAAAATCATCCAGCTATTTTTAAAAAAAGGCGCGCGGCTGGCGCGGGCCGGCGAGTTTACTTTACGCGCTTTTTTAAACGGCAAACTCGACCTGTCGCAGGCGGAAGCGGTGGCGGATTTGATAGCTTCCGACAGCGCCGGCGCGCACCAAATCGCCATGCAGCAAATGCGCGGCGGCATCAGCAACGAAATCCAAAAACTGCGCGAAGAGCTGATTCATTTTGCCAGCCTGATCGAGTTGGAGCTTGATTTTGGAGAAGAAGACGTGGAGTTTGCCAACCGGGGGGAATTACGCGATTTGATTAAAAAAATCCAGGCTTACATTTTTACGCTGCTCCAATCTTTTGATTTGGGCAATGCCATCAAAAACGGCGTAACGACGGTCATCGCCGGCCGGCCGAATGCCGGCAAATCTACCCTGCTCAACGCGCTGCTCAACGAAGAACGCGCCATCGTGAGCGAGGTGGCCGGCACCACGCGCGACACCATCGAAGAAATTTTAAACATCAACGGCGTACAATTCAGGCTGATAGATACTGCGGGCATCCGCGAGGCGCAAGACCAAATCGAAGCCATCGGTGTACAAAAAACGATGGAAAAAGTGCGGCAGGCAGCCTTGCTCATTTATGTGTTTGACGTGACCCAACTCAACCCCGCAGAAGTGGATGCAGACCTCGCCAAATTGGTCGGCGACCAAATCAAACTTTTGGTGGTGGCCAATAAAATGGATTTGAACCCGTACACGCGTCCCGCGGTTTTTGCCTCTGACGTGCTTTCCAGCGATCAAATTATCACGGCTTCCGCCAAAAACGGGATGAATGTGCCTTATTTAAAAGAAAAATTATTTGAAACGGCGCTGTCGGATAAAAAATCAAATGAAAGCACCGTAGTGAGCAATGCCCGTCATTACGAGGCACTGCAAAAAACCACCGCCGCGCTTGACGACGTTTTACGCTGCATGGACCAGGGCGTCACCGGCGATTTTTTGGCGAT
>CALMIT010000607.1 GCA_937864255.1 uncultured Saprospiraceae bacterium | reverse complement strand
AATTCAGGTCGCTTCCGTTCGGAATCGCCGTCACGAAAAAACTATCCCGCTGCGGACAGCGGTGAGTGGTCGCCGCCACCCAAAACACGCCTCCCGAATTTACAGTAATACTATTTCCATCAGAGCCGTTGCTCCATTGATACACCGTACCCGGCGCAATATTGGTAGAAGCGAGTTGGAGCGGATCGCCCTCACAAATCAAAAAATCCTGGTTGACGCCCTGCGGCGGCGCTGCCACATCTATGTGCAAAACGGCAGTGTCCGGCTCCACGCAGCCCGAAGAGGAAGTAGCTATCAGGATAACTTCATAAGTGCCGGGATCGCGGTAAATATGCGTGGGCGACACCTGCGTGGAAGTCGTATTATCGCCGAGGCTCCAAAAATAATCTGTGGCGCCGGTGGTCGAATTTAAAAAACTTACGCTGTGCGGCGCACAGCCGAAAGTATCGGGCATCACTTCCGCGCGGATGATGATCCTGTTAAATTGAAAATCAAATTTAAAAACGCCGAGGTTGCAATTGCTCGCGTTGTTGTTCCGGGAATAAGCGCCGGCATTGGTTGGAAAATCGTCATTGCCGCCGCAGCCCGCACAAACTGCCTGATAAATAATGCCTTTTTTATCAAAACGGCTGGTGCCGCCGTCCACGTGTTCCTGCGAATTGCGCCCGCCGAAATAAGTGCCGTATTCCAATTCGGTGGCATCGGGTTTTAATACCATCAAATAAAAGTCGCTGCCGTCGGTAGTTCGCTGAAAAGCGTCAGAACTTACGGGCATCCTGCGAATGTCGCCGCCATTGGTCAACCCGCCCCAGCCCGAAATATAAATACGACCGCAATTATCCACCAAAAATGCCGAAGGCACCCAAATGCCGTTCAACCTGTCGCCGTTGCCCAGCACGGTAGAGAATCTGGTTTGCGAAAGATCGGGATCGAGTTTATGCAAAAAAAGCGTGCTGCCTGCGTTGGAATATACATCAGGAGTGACCGGATAAAATGACACCGAAGCCTGCCCGATGACATACACGTCGCCCGCTTCATCCAATTCTACAAAGTAGGCAAAGTCGCTGCCGGTAAGAAAAGTGGAAGACAGCAGCGTACTGCCGTCGGCAGCAATTTCGGTCACGATGCCGACGCTGCCCTGCCCCTGATGCATCCGGTGAAGCGCATTGGCAGTCACCGGAAAATTGACGCTGTTCGTCACACCGCAGGTATAAACATTTCCATTTTCATTCAATTTCAAACTAAAAACAGCGTCAAAACTGCTGCCGCCCAGGTAAGTTGACCACAGCAGACCCGAAGCCGTGCTGCTGAGTTTAAAAATCACGCCGTCTTCCAGACCGCCGTTGTATGTGCGGTCAAATGCACCGGACGTCGTCGGAAAATCATCGGATTTGGTTACGCTGGC
>CALMIT010000606.1 GCA_937864255.1 uncultured Saprospiraceae bacterium | reverse complement strand
GCGTGCTGATCAAACAAAATACAACGACTCCTGACATTGCTTTGACCGGCATGATAAAACGGGTGGAGTGTAAAGGAAGCTCTACGGGAGCCATTACGTTGAATGTTTCCGGCGGAACGGGTACTTTCAACTACAATTGGAGTCCGGGCAATGTTACCACGAAAGATCTCACTGGCATTCCTGCCGGCGTTTATACTGTGACGATTACCAGTGGTACAAAAACAAAAATAGAAACTTTTACGGTAGCAGAACCGCCCACTGCATTGGCTTTGTCTGTTGATTCGAAAGCAGATGTGAAATGTTTTGGCGACAATATTGGCGCAATCACATTAGCTGCAAGCGGCGGGTGGGGAATGTACACCGTGCGTTGGAATCCTTCTACCTTGCCCACTAATTTGAGCGTAACAGGACTTGCCGCAGGCGATTATTCTGCCACTATTACCGATGATGGCGGCTGTCAGGTTAGCTTAGGTCCAATTACCATAGCGGGGCCATCGAGATCTCTGGCAGTTACCAGTTCTGTAATACGAGACGTAGATTGTGCAGGACGGAATAACGGAAGTATCTCGATAACGCCAATCGGCGGAACTCCTTTGACCGGCGGGGCTTACAACTTCAACTGGAGTCCGGCGCCCCCGGCTAATCCGACTTCAAAAGACCAGAGCAATTTGTCTCCGGGCACCTATTTTGTGACGATAACGGATGCAAATCAGTGTACATTTTCAAGGTCTTACACAGTTGCTACTGTTTCACCCATAGACGTTACGCAAGTAGTGACCGACGCAAATGGCGCTCCGAACGGAGCTATTAACATCACTGTCAACGGCGGAACTCCAATTAATCCGCCGCCGGGGCAAGGTTATACTTACTCCTGGAGAGGGCCGGGTACGCCTGCTTTTACCTCTGCCAGCGAAGATATTTCAAACCTGTTTCCGGGGACATATACGCTGACGGTGACAGATGCGGTGAATTGTACGGTCAGTTTCAGCTATGTTGTGGGTGGAAATGTTGACCCACCTCTGGAGTTTGATAATATTTTGACTACAAAAACTTGTCCGGGAGCCAGTACCGGTTCGATCAGAGTTTTTGTGAGAGGCGGGCAAACGCCGATTACATACTCGTGGTCAGGCCCCGGTGTTGCCGGAAGAACTTCCAGCGAACTTTTCAACCTCGCCGAGGGCGCTTACACGGTTACCGTGCGCGATGGCCGCGGGATGCAGATTTCACAAAATATAAATGTAGAATCGCACCCGATTGTAACGATTACGGCTTCCAACATAGAACCCGAACGCGGTAATCCGGGTACCAACAATGGCTCTATTACTTTGAATGTGACGGGCGCCGTAGGCCCTTCAACTTCCCGCTGGACGCCGGGAAGTTTTGATACAAAAGACTTGCCGGGTGCGGGCACGGGAAGCTATCCGGTGACGGGGGGAAATCAAGGTCCTACCTGCCAATACACGGCTACTTTTACGGTTGGCTTTGAGGGGCCAGTGACTGTGTCTGTTTTGAAATCTGACATTTCTTGCCCCGGAGGTAATGACGGGCAGTTTACCCTGACTATCACGGGCAAACCGAATTACACTATTACAGTAAACGGAAATGCGCCGATAGTCACGAGCAATTCGACATACACCCAGACAGGTTTGTCAGCAGGCAATTATACTGTGACTATTGTGGACGGCAACAATACCAGCGCCACTTTGCCGGTGATTGTAATAAATTCACCCACACCATTTGCCGATGTGGCAACCGTACGACCAAGAACTACCAATCTGCTTGGTCAGATTAATCTGACAGTTACCGGCGGAACAGGAACTTATACCTACGTTTGGAGCAACGGCGCTACTTCCGAAGATTTGTTTAATCTCTCGGAAGGTTGTTACAGGGCGACGGTTACTGACAGCAAAGGCTGTAGCTTCGTAACGAAAGAATACTGTATCACACTCTTCCAGATAATTTCGGTAGATGTGGATTCGGTAAAATGTGCCAATGAAAGAAACGGCCGTATTGCTATCAACGCCGACGGCGGCAACGAACCTTATACGTATGAATGGCGCCAGGAAGGCGGAGCCAACATTATTGACAGAGATTCTGTCCTGGACAATCAGCCCGCAGGGCGCTACATCGTTCGGATAATCGGCTCAGCCGGCACTGTTCTGGAAGCTACTTATGTAATTGGCTCTCAATCGAATATTACGGCCAATGCAATTCCGGTTACCAACTTTGGCGGTTACAATGTGAGTTGCTTCGACGTTGCAAACGGGCGGGCGACAGTAAGTGCCACGGGTGGAAAAGCGCCTTACGGATTTAATTGGGACAACGGGCAAACCGGCCCGCAAGCGACCAATCTTTTAGGCGGAATTTACGAAGTCACTGTTACGGATGCGCTGGGATGCCAGATTACCACACAGGTTGAATTGCGTTCTCCTGATGCTTTGGAATCCAACGCTTCGGTGGAGGATGTGAGTTGTTCTGACAAAAAAGACGGTAGAATTCAGTTGACCGTGACCGGAGGCGTTCCGAAAGTAGGCACGCCAAAGTACGATTACGAGTGGGATCAACCGGGACTTTCCGGGGCAACGGTACAGTTTTTGGCGGCGGGCACGTACAATGTGACCATCACGGATGCGAACGGCTGTCAGAAAACGGAGTCTTTCACAGTTGAAAGACCCGCAAATGCACTCTCGGTGCAGGTTATCACCACCGAAGACGACGGCACTTCCAACGGTACGGCTATTGCGATCATTTCCGGCGGCACCGATCCTTACTTTTTAAAATGGAATACGGAAGGAGCAGACAGTACTGAATTTGAAATCAGAAACCTGACGACGGGGCTGTATGCAGTGCGCGTGACAGACGCCAACGGCTGTACGGCTACCGGCATGGGCGAAGTGAAAGATCGCCGTATCGAGTGTCTTTCTGCACGCACGGTGATCACGCCGGACGGCGATGGGCTTAATGAAGAGTTTATCATTTACTGCCTCGAAGATTATATCGAAAACAGATTGGAAATTTATAATCGCTGGGGGCAGTTGGTTTTTGATACCGACAATTATGATAATACCTGGTCGGGTACTACGCATCGCGGTGCGGCATTGCCGGAAGGCGCATATTTCTTCGTTTTCCAATACCGCGACAGGAACAATAAATTACAGCAGCTTAAAGGCTCTTTTACGCTGCTTCGCGAATAAAAGACGACCGGTTTTGTACGCCGCGCCGATTGGTGGCGGCGTACAAATGCCATTTCAAATTTTATTGAGTTTGCTAAAATCCGATTATTTAATCCCATAATATTAACCGATTATCATGAAAAGGTTATTTACTCTTCTCACCCTCGCTTTCAGCCTTCAGATGGCGGTAGCACAAGACGAAGCCATTTTTTCACATTACCATATTAACCCGATTCTTATCAATCCTTCGGCGGCAGGTTTTAATGAAATGCACCATCTTCAGATGAATTTGCGCAATCAGTGGACAGGATTTCCGGGCGCGCCCACTACTTACATGATAAGTTATAACGGGCCTATCGGAAAAACACTGGGCGTAGGTATCGGCGCTTTGACCGAAAACATTGCCCAATTGACCCGGTTCAGGGTGAATCTGAATTACGCTTTCCGGTTTAAGATGAGCGATGCTTTAAAATTTTCTGCCGGCTTTTCTACCGAATTTCAGGAAATGCGTCTTGCAAATTCTGTCTTCGATCAGGGAGGCGCTTTGTACGAGGAGGGAGATTTTATAGTTGAAAATGCCGTTGACGGCGCGCGTTTGTTTGACGCCAATCTCGGCGTGTTCGGAAGGTATCAGGAGGCGACCTATTTCGGGTTGTCTTTTCCTAACCTCGTCAGGGCGAGGCTGGATGACATCGCTACCAGCGAGGAGCAGACGCAAGGTTCTTTTTTCAAATTTTACATTTTATTGAATTGAATACTAAATTTATTTGTCGAATA
>CALMIT010000605.1 GCA_937864255.1 uncultured Saprospiraceae bacterium | reverse complement strand
AGTAATGCTTCTAACCCGTAATAATATTCTGCACCTGTTAACCAAACGGCATCAAACTTAAAATTTCCTACTTTTACTCCTTCACACAAAATAGGTACTCTACATGGAATCGTTGAGCCATTAATGAAATCGTAAGTTGCAATAGTACTTGATTGTGCGACAAACTCCTCATCACAAAAGAGATCAGAAATACATAAATCTTCGTCAACATGATCATGTACCCATTCTAATGGTTTGTCTTCTAACATGTATGTTGCCTCTATTGATTCGCAGTTATTGTAGTCTACTTTCATAGGATATGTCCTATTTCCCCCTAAATTACTGATTGTTAATTCTACCGGATTATTTTGTCCAACACTTTCAATAGCATAGGGGATATTATTAAAATGAATAGTTTCTATCGCCAGATTTTGATCATGCAATGATCTAAAGGCTAAAATTTTTAAAACACCATCATGAAAGCCTTCACATGGTTGAAAAACTTCTTCTACTTCAATATGTCCAAATTGAATATTAGAAGTTTTTTGTGCGAAACAGCCGTTAGCATCCGTGACGATCAAGGAATATTGTCCATCAATATTTATATCTACATCTTCTGTGGCGGGGCCATGAGACCATTGGTAACTGTAGGGAGGATTTCCTCCAGAAGCGCTTATATCAATATGACCATTACCAGGGCAACCGCTAAGGGATTGAGCGATAGATATAATAGGAGCATACGGTACAGTAAAAGTCTTTACAAATGTATTTAAACAGCCATCTACAATAGTCACATTATGATTACCGACACTTAATGGCCCAGAATTAATGCCTGTTTTTCCGTTGTCCCAAAAAAATGAATAAGGAGGTTTCCCACCCAATCCCGTTGCATTCGCCTGTCCCATCGAATTTGATATTCCAACACAAGGCATCAGATTTATTATTACATTTCCAGATAAAGCTTCGTAAGGAAGAACTTCATAACATTCAACTGTAGAAATGGTACTTTTTCCTGCACATCGTTGAGTAACAGTTACACAATATTGTCCGGCAGACAGGTTATATAATGAACTTTCCTGACTGCCGTTACTCCATAAATAAGTTGTTGAAGAATTATTACTTCCGTCTACCGACAATTCAATAAGACCATCATTGTCAGAGCAAAAAGGAGGTTGTATATTAGGAGAAATGAATAAATTCGCACAAATATCAAAACACTTGGTGGCTTGACAACATTCAGGATTTGTTACTGTTACACAGTATAAACCAGCACATAACTCATCAGGATTTTGCTCATTCGAAGAAAATCCGTTTGTTCCTTCCCATTCAAAAGAATAAAGAATGGGATTATCGCCATTTGATAACTCTAAAATAATACTACCATCACAAATTAGTACTCCTGAGGCATCGTAGGTAGTTACATTTATGTCATATTGTGCCAATGAACTACTAATGAAGGTTAAAAAGAAAAATTGAATTAAAATAGACTTTTTCATAAGTGTTCGAGTTTTATTTTAGTATACTTTTTTCAAAAATTTGTTAAATGAAATATATAGCTTATTAAAAGTTTATCTAAAGAAGTGTGTTTAATAAGTTTTAGGATTTTGTTTGCAAACAAAATCCTAAAACTGTATATAAATGAGGTAAGAATTAGAATTTTTAGTAGTCGAAAAACATGTTATGCATAGTTATTCACAATTTTGTTAGTTCAGTTTTTGAAGAGAAAACTTTCATTTACAAAAGTAAATTCATTTTACGAATAACAAAGAGATATTTACTTTTTTTGTAAAGTAATATCATTTTTAACTTCAAATCCATGCCTTTATATAATAAAATAAGAACGTCATAGATGGATCATGATAAATATTACTAAATGTACATATCAAACATTCCGTTTTTCTACCGCCCAAACGAGTATAAAATCGCCTTTTTTTTCATAAAATATAGAGAAATGTTTTTGTGATTTGCCTTTTTTTACCGAGCCGGTGCACCCGCCAGTTTTTAAAGAAAACGAGAAGGGGCGGATAAAAATATGCTCTTTGAAGTCCAGCTTTTTTCTGCCATAAGCTTTATATAATGCCTCTTTAGCGCCCCAATAAACGTGCAGGTGTTCCAGTGCGGAAGCGGCTTCGAGACTTTCCATTTCTTCGGGACGCATAAATTTGTGCGCTATGCGGGCGATTTTTTCTACCAAAAATTGAATGTCCACACCCACCGGAGCCGGCGCTGCAATGGCGGCAGCCATTTCGTGTGAATGGCTGATGGAAATATGCCAGTCCGAATTTTCAAGATGCGGTTTTCCAAACTCGTCTTTTAGCACGGCGCCCCTGATTTCGCGCCCCGACATTTGGTGCAAAAGATGCCGCACGGCCAGCCATTCTATCCTTTTGCGCCCTTTGATGGCAGCCAGTTGCTGCTGTTCTTCGACAGTCAAATGCAATTGTTGCAGAAAAAAAGATTCGTCTTCTTCTATTTTCCAGATGCCGAGTTCTCCGGCGGGTTCGATATTTTTGTGTACTTCGATCGGCATATCAAATTCATTTTAATGCAAAAAACAATCAGCATTTTAAAAAAACACCAGCTTACGGGTCACAATGCGTCCGTCTTTGCGCTTTCGGCGGCGGCGTCGGAGCTTTATTCTGCTGCCGGCGACGGGTGGATTGTCCGCTGGAATCCTGCCGACGCTGACCTCGGACGCCTGATAGCAAAGGTAGAAACTCAGCTATTTTCTGTACTCTTTTTAAAAAATGAAAATAAAATAGTGGCAGGCAATATGACCGGCGGCTTGCATTGGGTGGATTTGGATAATCCGGCGCTTTCCAAAAATGTGGCGCATCATAAAAAAGGTGTTTTCGGATTATTGCAAATCGGCGACTCACTGATAAGTGCGGGCGGCGAAGGCATCCTGACACGCTGGTCGGTCGCCGAAAGTCGTACCCTTGAAAGCCTCCACCTTTCCGCCAAAAGTTTGCGATGTCTCGATTATAGCGTAGTGCGTAACGAAATCGCCGTTGGCTCGAGCGATTTTTCTATTTACCTGCTGGACGCGCACACTTTTGAAATAAAAACGATCCTGAAAACTGCCCACGAAAACTCTGTCTTTGCGCTCAGGTATTCGCCTGATGGCAATTTTCTGCTGAGCGGCGGACGCGACGCGCATTTAAAAGCCTGGTCGCCGGAAGCAAATATGAAACTAATTTTTTCCCAGCCCGCACATTGGTACACCGTAAACGACATCGTATTTCATCCGTCGGGCCAGTGGTTTGCCACCGCAAGCCGCGATAAAACCATTAAAATCTGGGACGGAAAAACGTTCGAACTTTTAAAAGTGATTGAAACTTTTCGCGACGGCGGACATGTCAATTCGGTCAATAAACTGCTTTTTTTGGATGAAGCCGATCTGCTCGTTTCTGCCAGCGACGACCGCAGTATAATTTTATGGAAA
Source organism: uncultured Saprospiraceae bacterium (assembly GCA_937864255.1). Classification (GTDB taxonomy): domain Bacteria; phylum Bacteroidota; class Bacteroidia; order Chitinophagales; family Saprospiraceae; genus JAGQWW01. Next base: position 1,432 of record CALMIT010000605.1, on the reverse strand, counting down.
ATCGAAATATGAAAAGGATGATCATCCGTTAATTACTGCTTTTCAATTAAAATACACTTTATGAAAAAGTGATATTGGTACGAATTTTGAAAAAGTAGGGGAGTTGCATTTATAAAAATCCTTGCGTTCGAAGAAGGGCGCGGGCTTTCCCGTGAACAAAATTTTTAAATAACATGCTAAAGAGCTACTCCCCCTGTGGCGGCGTTGCGCTGTCGTTGATCTTTGTTATTATTGGCTTGCCTCAAATGATGGGCGCGGGTGTAAAAAAACCGCTTGAAAGCATTTCTCTTTCCACTTCCATATCAGAATTTTCCGGCTGTCCGGGCGATACTTTGGCTATAACCGGCATTTTGGTAAACACGGATTGCGCCGATTATGAGCTACAATGGTCCAGCGAAGAAGACTCGCTTTTGACACATTGCCTTGATGCAAATACGCTCGCTCCGCAAATTATTGTGCAGAATTTTGCAGCTACTTATAAATTAAAAGTCGCGGAAATCTGCACGGGCAATATGGATTCTCTGGAAATTACCATCTTGCCTTCTCTCATGGCTGTGGCGGGAACAGACCGTGGGCTTTGTGCTGACAAAACGAGCGCCTTGGGTGCTACGGCGGTTGCCGGAGTTACGTACTCCTGGACACCGGCAGCGGGTTTGAATAATGCGACAGTAGCAAATCCGGCAGTTGCGTACGCCGGAAACAACACCATAATATATACGCTGACCGTACAGGATACATCCGGTTGTGTGGTGCAAGATTCGGTACAGGTGCAAGTTTATGAGCTTCCTGCTCCGGCTTTTGTAGCAGATACGACGTGCGAAGGAACGGCAACTTCTTTTATCAACCAGACGCCGGATGCGACAACTATCAATTCGTGGTTTTGGACTTTTCAAGGTTCAAATACTACTTCGAATGTTTTCGAGCCGAGCCATATTTTTTCCACCGGCGGGAAATATTCGGTCAGCCTGACGGCTACATCGGCTCAAGGTTGTGTGTCCACAATTACCCGGCAGGCGGAAGTGGCTTCTATGCCGGCGATTAATGGCGTCATAAAAGCCGATCCAAACGACTGTAACGCAACGGACGGGCGAATTGTCATTACTGCGAATACCGGATATTATGTTTTTCCGGGATTGCAATACAGCATAGACGGCGGCAATACCTGGACATTGGGGCGTACTTTCAACGGACTCGGGCAAGGTAATTATAATATAAAAGTGAGCAATGGCGGCGTATGTGTGCAAAATGGCAACACTGTTTCTCTACAGGAACCGCCGCGTCCGGTGATTGCCGGCGTTGCAAAAAATGATCCGTCTGATTGTCAGATAAAAAACGGCTCCATACAAGTGACGGCGGGCGGCGGCATTGGTTCGCTTTTGTACAGCATTGACGGGTTTAACTGGCAGCCGGGAAATTCTTTTTCCGGACTTGG
>CALMIT010000604.1 GCA_937864255.1 uncultured Saprospiraceae bacterium | reverse complement strand
TTGATAAAAAATGGCAGCAGTATTATCCTGCATCCGACGCCTTTACAACATAAATTTTCAATTTCCACTTCTACCGGTCCCGAAGTCGGTCCTGAAAAACTTACATTTACTTCCGGCCCATTCGGGTTTCCTATAATAGTAGCGCCGGCAGGAAAAGTCCAATTGTACTTGGTACAACCACCCGGAGGACTAACGGGACACGGATTACCGGTAACCGGGCACGGTGGACATTCAATTTTGTATTTTTCTATCGGTTTTGCGCAGCCTTGAGACAATCCTTCAATCCTGCACACGAGGGGAACGGGATCTCCCGGAACGTCTTGTTTAGCACCAACTACCTGAAGTACAAAATCGCAAATATCACCTGCAAGTCCGTCAACAGCTATCCAGTAATATTCTCCGGGAGTCAATCCGTTAGCTGTCACGGAGCCTTGTAGCATATTACCTGCGCTACCTGGAAAACAATTGGATACCGGAAAAAGACCCGCATTAGTCATAATTAATTGTACACCATTGTTATTTAAACAACCAACAGGAGTAATAGAAACAGTCACTGAGGTAGAACACGCTATAATCTGAAGCCACTGAGTATTTTCCAAAGTCCCACAAAAATTGGGAATGAGACCGGGCAAATATCCTCCCGTATTACCTATATAAATAGGCTGACATAATAAACAGCCGGGAGGATCATCAGCAGCGATTCCACAAAAAAGCGATTGTTGGGACATTATTTCATTAAAAGGGAAAAAGCTTAAAGCGATTGCCAGGGGTAAAAATTTGTACATGATGTCAGAGTTTAAAAATGAAACAATAAGAGATAAATAGTAAGGGCGACCTCAATGCCTGTGAAAAACAGTCGAATTAATTGTTATTTTCTATTTTGGTAAATAATTGATATGCCTGGAAATAAAACGAGAAGCGATCCGGAAGAAGGTGTGTTTTTCATAAGTTGTTGGTTATTGAACAGTCAGTAAATTAAGTTTTCAGCATTTCAAAAATGAAAAAACAGTTTTGTTTTTTCAAGTACAAAAAACACGAATTCTCGGATAAGATTTTTTATCGCTATTAAAATATTCAATTTTAATTTTCTGAAAATCAAAGATTTATATTTTTTATAAAAACCTGATTCTCGAACATGATTTGTTCAACGCAAAGAGGGCGGAAGATTCATCTTCCGCCCTCTTTGCGTTGAAGGTTTATCAATTTTCTACCGTATCACTGCCACCGTCATTTTTTCATCATAGTCGCCGCGCAGCAGAGGCGATTGGCGATTGCCGGTGTAGCTGCGCACATTCTTGTCAACAAAATCGAATAATTCTTTCATGGTCACGATTTTGTCGTTGTTTGAATCCGCCTCTCCTTTCAGTCCGCGTATCAAAAAATGGCTGAATACGCCCTGCCTCAAACCGCTTGATTCCAAAGAAGTTTCGTCCGATTTGGAAGACATCAACAGCGCCGTGCCGGCTTGCGCCTGTGCCAGCGATTTGTAATAACTTTCCAACGCATTGCTGATTTCACCGCTTTTCATCGCCAGCAAACTGCCCGAATGACAAGCATCCGCGATACAAAGTTTGTACTTGGCCTGGCTTTCGTTCAGGATTTTGTTCACATCTTCATGAGGCAATTTGTTGTTGTATCCGTCGTAATCTATCGGCAAAAAAGAGCCTTTCAATCCGTGACCGCTAAAATAAAGCATAATAAGATCGTTGGGTCCTGCTTTGCTGTACACCTCACGCATTGTGTTTTCTATATTTTGCTTCGTCGCTTCTTCGTCTATCAACACTTTTATTTGCTCATCAGTTAATGCGCCGCCTTCCGGGCTTTTCAAAAATGCAAACATGCGATAAGCGTCGTCGTCGGTATAGCGGAGCGTCGGCATGTGGTTGTACGAAGAAACGCCCACTATCACCGCCCACACTTTCAACTGTCCGGCATTACGCGCCGTTAAAATGTCAGATTTGGTATCCTGCTGGGGCTCCGAAGCAGCTACTGGTTCTTCAAAATCTTCTTCAAAAATTGTTTCCACAATTTCGGCGGGCGCCTCGCTGGCCACTGTATCTTGCTCGATCGTTTCCGGCTCTGTTTTTGGGTCATTCTCTGCCAAAACCGGTTCTTCATTCACTTGCGCTTTGCCCATAAAAGTTCCTTTTTTCCAATTGCCTTTCACCTCCGTTCCATCCAGCAGATAAAGCGTTCCGAAACCTTCGAAGCTGCCTGCCATCCATTCTCCCACATATCGTTCGCCATTCGCATAATACACAGCACCGCGGCCCTGAGGCAGTTCATTTTGGAATTGTCCGACATATTTTGCCTGCCCGTTTTTATAAATATAAGTGCCTCGGCCATTTTTACAATCGCCGTTGATGCAGCCGAATTTTCCGTCTTCGATGATGGGATTGCCTACGTACTCACCGTCTTTCCACTCGCCCTGTGTTTCAGCGCCGTCGGTATGATAGAAAGTGCCTTTGCCGTGTGAGTAGCCGTTTTTAAAATTGCCGATATATTTTTCGCCGTCCACAAAGTAAAAAGTTCCCCAGCCGTTGGGCTGACCGTTTTCAAACTGCCCCTCATATTTGCTGCCGTCGGGATATGCAAAAATTCCGTTTCCGGTTTTACAATCACCGCTGATGCAGCCGGATTGAATATTATTTTCATCAAATTCAACTTCTTTTTTGGTAAAAAGGTCTTCTATGATCTGCCCCGACTGGTTTATCGGATGCCCGCGCCGCCATGATCCCGTCCATTTTGTACCGTCCGGAAAAGTCATGGTGCCGTTGCCTTCGGGGTAGCGATTCACCCATTCGCCTTGGTATTTGCTACCGTCGGTATAATAACATGCGCCGACGCCGTGAATTTCTCCACTTTTGAACTGCCCGATATATTTGGCGCCACTGGGGTATAAAAAGATGCCAGTGCCGTCGGAACAATCACCGGAAATACACTGGGCAAAAGAAAAATGAACGCAGGCAAGCAGGATGGAAGCCGTCAAAACAAAATTCCTCATAAAAACGGGTTGGTTTTTTTAAATAAATCGTAAAAAAGCCTGTGTGGTTGCGGTTTGCAAAACGCATTTTTCCCAAAATCGCAAAAACGTAAAGGAAACGAAAAAACGAGATAATTATTAAAAGGTCTGATAAAAAATAGTTTAAATCCTCACCTTTGCTACTGATATGCGACGGATTCGACAACTGGTTCTTTACCTGAAGCCATACAAATCGCTGGTCGGGTTAAATATTATCAGCAATTTGCTGATGGTGTTTTTTTCCATTATCAGCATTCCGGTGCTTATTCCCTTTTTGGAAATATTGCTGGATCAAAAAGAATTGACGACAGAAAAGCCCGTCCTCAAAATGAGCGTGGAAAGCATCGTTGATTTTTTCAATTACCGGCTGAGCCTCGTAATTATCGAGTATGGAAAAGAGCAGGCTCTGATCATTTTGTGTTTCATGATCGTTTTGGTTTATTTTTTTAAAAACCTGTTTCGTTATCTCTCGCTTGTATTTTTGGCGCCGGTGCGCAACGGAATCATCCGCGACGTACGCCAGCAGCTTTTTGAAAAAACGCTGATCCTGCCGCTCTCCTATTTTTCGGAAGAAAGAAAAGGCGACCTGATGTCGAGAATGGCAGCCGACGTGCAGGAAATCGAATGGAGCATCCTCAACGTACTCGAAACCGTCGCCCGCGAACCTTTGATGATAATCGGCGCGCTGGCGCTGATGCTTTACCTGAGTCCGGCGCTTACTTTATTTGTGCTGGTTTTGATCATTTTTACAAGTCTGGTCATCGGCGGAATAGGCCGGAATTTGAAAAAGCAATCAAATAAAGTGCAGGAAAAGCTCGGAGAATTAGTCTCAATGGTGGAGGAAACGCTTTCAGGTTTGCGCATTATTAAAGGTTTTACAGCCGAAAAATTTCAATCCGAAAAATTTTCAAAAGAAAACAACGCGTACAGAAGCATGCTCAATCGCCTGCTTTGGCGGCGCGATTTGTCGTCGCCACTTTCCGAATTTATGGGCGTTTCGATGGTGACTGTGCTGATTTGGTACGGATTCCGGCAGGTGCAAATCGGCGACCTTACCGTGGCCGCTTTCCTGGCTTTTTTGTACGCTTTTTTTAGTGTGATAGAGCCGGCTAAGAAGTTTTCAACGGCTTCTTACAACATTCAAAAAGGCATCGCAGCGGTGGAAAGGGTGGAAAAAATTCTCATGGCAGAAAACCACATTACCAACCCGGAGACGCCGGCGCTTTTGCCCGCATTTCAAAAATCCATTGAGTTTAAAAACGTCTCTTTTTTTTATAAAACGGACGAAACGCAAATACTTCAAAATATCAACCTGACCATTCCGCGCGGAAAAACCGTGGCGTTGGTAGGTGCGTCGGGTGCCGGAAAATCTACGATTGCCGACCTTTTGCCGAGGTTTTATGAAGTGACGCAAGGACAGATTTTAATTGATGGCATAGACATCAGACAATTGAAAATCAGCGACTTGCGCGCGATAATGGGCATCGTTTCCCAGGAAGCGATTTTATTTAATGACAGCATTTACAACAATATCGTTTTTGGAAAAGAGGGCGTGGGAATGGAGCAGGTAATTGAGGCGGCCAAAATTGCCAATGCGCACGATTTTATCATGTCAACCGAAAAGGGCTACGAGACAAATATCGGTGATCGCGGCATGAAACTCAGCGGCGGCCAGCGGCAGCGCCTGACCATTGCACGGGCGGTTTTAAAAAATCCGCCGATTTTGATCCTCGACGAGGCTACTTCGGCGCTGGATTCCGAATCGGAGCGACTGGTGCAGGAAGCGCTGACCAAACTGCTGGCAAACCGCACTTCGCTGGTCATCGCGCACCGCCTTTCCACCATACAGCACGCCGACGAAATCATAGTGCTCAGGGCCGGTAAAATTATTGAGCGCGGCACGCATTTTCAACTTTTGGAAAATGACGGCGAGTATAAAAAACTGGTAGCCTTGCAATCCATGTAATTTTTAAAATGAAAATCGAATTTTGAAAAATATGCACGGAACGCTTTACCTGATTCCTGTGCCGCTCGGCGAAGATGCCTGGCACACCGTTCCCGAATTTGTCATCCGGCAAATGCACGAACTGGATACGTTTATTGTAGAAAGAGCGAAAACGGCGCGCCATTTTATCCGCGACACAAAGCCGCCCCGATCTATCGGCGAAATGCAATTTTATGAACTCAACGAACATACGCAACTGCCTGAAAAAGAAGCGCTTTTGGCGCCGCTGCTGGCGGGAAAAGATGTGGGACTGATGTCGGAAGCGGGCTGTCCCGGCGTAGCAGATCCGGGCGCGGAGT
>CALMIT010000603.1 GCA_937864255.1 uncultured Saprospiraceae bacterium | reverse complement strand
TACTTCTTTTGACATTAACAGTAATGTGGATTGGACCATTATGGTCAGTGAAACGTGGCTCTCCCTGAGTCAATCGTCCGGTTCAAACTCCGAAACTATAGCTGTTGATTATGAACTTAATTCGAGTACTTCGAGCCGGATGGCGACGATCACGATAAAAGGCTCCAACGGCGTAGCCGATCAGGTTATCGTCGTGACGCAAGCCGGAGCAGCGCCTATTTTACAGGTCAGTCCGGTCACTATCAATGTGAGCGCCGACGCCGGAACGACAGCTTTCAATATTACTTCGAATGTAAGCTGGACGGTCACTGAAAATGCTACCTGGCTATCCGTGGCGCCTACCACAGGATCGGGCGATGCCACGATTACCATTAATTACGACGCTAACCCAACGAGTCAGAACCGTTCGACTACGATCACGATTTCGGGCGCCGGAGGCGTTGCTGATCAGACCGTTATTGTCACTCAGGCAGGCGGCACTTTTGTGATGCAAGCCAGTCCGACAACGCTGAACGTCACCAGCCCTGCGGGTTCTGCATCTTTCAACATTACTTCGAATGTAGGTTGGACAGTTTCGAGCGGAGCTACCTGGTTCACTTTGAATCCCTCAAACGGTACCGGCAACGGTATGGTCACGGTTAATTACGAAGCAAATCCGCTCACGACTTCCCGCAGCGCCACCATAACTGTGACGGGGGGCAACGGCGTACCAAATCAGCAGGTCACCATCACACAAGCCGGTCAGGCTGCTATTCTGACGGTAAACCCGGTTAGTCTCAACGTGAGTGCGCCGCTGGGTACTACTTCTTTCCAAATCACGTCCAATCTCGATTGGTCGGTACAGGAAAATATCAGTTGGCTCACGGTGACGCCCGGCAGCGGCAGCGGTAATTCGACAATAACGATTAATTATGACGCCAATCCGAATACGACCAGCCGTTCGGGCAATATCACGATATCCGCAAATAACGTGGTTCCCGATCAGGTGATCACGATTACGCAAAGCGGCTCGGCAGCTTTTGTCAACATCAGTCCTTTGATCCTGAATGTGACGGCGCCTGCCGGCAGCACCAGTTTCAATATTTCGAGCAATAGTACCTGGACGGTAACGGACAACCAGACCTGGCTGAGCGTGACGCCTTCCAGCGGCACAGGAAACGGCACGGTGACGGTAAATTATGATGAAAATGCCGGCGCTTCTGCGCGTACGGCAGCCATTACCATTTCTTCTCCCGGCTTAGCCAACCAGATTGTACAGTTGACGCAGGCGGGTACGGTGGCTCCTTTCCTCATTATTGAACCGGGTACTGATCTCACGCGCAACAGCCAGGCAGGCAATATTATATTCACCATCACTTCAAATATTAGCTGGAATATTTCCGACGACGTACCCTGGTTGACCATGGCGCCTGAATCCGGTACGGGCAACGGTTCTGTCGTGGCAAGTTATTCTGCAAACCTCACGGCAAATTCCCGTGTAGCAACAATTACGCTCACCGGAGCAGGCGTGCCCGACAAGATCATACGCCTGACGCAGGAAGCGTTCTCGGCATTTTTGCTGGTCAATCCGCAAAATCACGACGTGGGAGAGCAGGCAGGCAGTGTTACTTTTGATTTGAATGCCAATGTCGCCTGGACGGTGAATGTGGATGTACCCTGGGTGTCGGTGAATCCGAATTTTGGCTCCGGCAATTTTACATTGACGGCGTCTTACCAGGCAAATCCGAATCCGGTCATTCGCGTGGCGACCATCACGATCACATCGGGGCTTACAGGGCCAGTGACGGTGACCATCACACAATCGGCTTCGACGGCTACTTCCGAACTGGAAGCGGCGTACAAGTTTGCACTTTTCCCGAATCCTGCGAAAGAAGCATTGAATCTTTCGATGGACTTGCCGAACGCGGATTTGGTCAGGCTGGAAATTTTGACGCTTGACGGCAAACGCATCGCTTTATTATCCGACGATGTACTGCCTTCCGGCAAACAGAACTTTAATTACGATGTCTCCACACTTGCAAGCGGGGTGTATCTCGTGAAAATGCAGGTGGAAGAAGGAATGATAGTGAGAAGGTTTGTCGTACAGCGATAGGCTTTCACAATAATGAAAAGCGGCTGTTCCTGTTTTCGGGGGCAGCCGCTTTTTTTTGGTCTTTGGACTTTGGTGGTTGGTCTTTCGCATAGACCTTCCAGGTTTTTAAAACCTGGAAGGTCTATAAAATGTAGTCTTCAAAACTCCAAAACCAATTTTTCATCTTCCTTTAGTTCGTCCCAGCGTTTACAAAGTTCGTCAAAGTGGGTTTTCATTTTTTCTACTTCTTCGGCGCTTATTTCGGGGATGCGGATGTTTTGCATGATACCGGCTTCCCAGTTTACCAGTTCGATGTATTCGCTTATCGAACAGCCGCCCGCGCCCAGCACCTGCAAATTTCTCGACAACACCTCAGACAACCAGGCTTCCGCACCCAGTCGCCTGATCACTTCTTTATCCGAAAGTTCCTGTATGCTCATGCCCGATTTGATCTTGCCATAAAAGCCGCCTTCCAACTTAAAATGTGTCTCAACGACAAAGTGCGCGATGTCGTGATTAGGAAAATCGGGACCCAGCGCCTCGCTGGTAAAGGTTCCGTCCGCTCTTTTGCAGGTCAAAATATTCCTGCCCGCCCTTTTTGTTATTTGAATTTCCATTTTTTGCGAGTGCGGCAAGAGTACAACCTGGCAGATTTTTAAAATCTGCCAGGTGTTAAAAGGATCTACTCGGCGTATTTCTCAAAAATCTTTTCGATGGTTTTTGCCAGCTTGTGATCTTTTTCGGTCACGATATTGCCCGCCGAATGGGTGTTGAGTTTTATTTCCACGGTGTTCCACACATTCGACCAGTCGGGGTGGTGATCCTGTTTCTCGGCGTGGAGCGCTACTTCTGTCATGAATGCAAAAGCCTGTGCAAAATCCTTGAATTTAAATATGCCGTACAGATGATTTTCTCTTTCGGTAAACATGGTTGATGGGTTGATATGCTGATGTGATAATGTGCTGATTACTATTTTAATTTCATTCGTCACTCCGAAACTCGTCATTCAAAAACTTCCTCCCGCTTCTTTGTACACTACCGCCAAAACGACCTGTCCTACCACTTTCAAAGTTCTTTTGTCAATAATGTTCATATTGTCATTTTGCGTGTGCCAGTGGTCGCCGAAAGTTTGCCCGTCTTTGTTGGACACGTGGATGATGTCAATGATCGGAATGCCCGTATTTCTGGCGACGAAGTAGTGGTCGTCCGTGATGCCGCCGCTCAACTGTTCGTCCACGAAAAAATTTCCGTAGCCCATTGCTTTCGCGAGTTTCCAGATTTTGTCCACCAGCGCGGGCGCTATCTGCATCGAAAATCCTTCTTTCGGAAAACGCGCGTTTTGAGCGCCCACCATATCAAGCAAAATACCGAATTTCGGTTTGTAACCGCTTACGTGCAGATTTTTCGACCAGTATTGCGAGCCGAGGCACCAGGTTTCCATGCTGCGCATTTCGGCTTCCTGCGTGGCGGCGGCTTCTTCTTTGTGTTCGCCGTAATCTTCCGCGTCAAAAAAGATAATATCCACACCCATGTCAATCGGGTTGGCCTGCAACTGGCGGGCTACTTCGAGCAGCACGGCAACGCCGCTGCCGCCGTCGTCGGCGCCGAGAATCGGCTCGTTTCTGCGCTCGGTGCTGAGTTTGGAGTCGGCGATGTGGCGGCTGTGCCAGTGTGCGGGCAGCCTGATGCGTTTTTTGTCGGCAGGATTGAATTTCTGTATGAAGTTGTCGCCTTTGTGGACCGTGCCGGTGTAGGCTTTCGCTTCAAAATTCTGCTCTATCACTTTAGCGCCAAAACCTTCCAACTTTTGCACCAGCCAGTTTTTGCACTCCTGATGCGCGGTGGTGTTGGGTACGCGCGGACCGAAGGCTACCTGTTTTTCTACAAAAACATAAGCCGAGTCGGCTGTGAAACCGGGTATTTTTATCTGAACGGGTGTGGCAGTTTCTTCGGCCGGCTTGTCGTTTTTACACGAAAAAATGCCGGCAGTCAGCACGAGGCAGCTCGTTATTTTTAAAATCGGTAAAATGTATTTTTTCATTTTTTAAAATTGAAATTATCAAACTTCGAATCTCCTAAAACGCAGAAACGCTGCATTTTATATTTAAAAATGTTTCCAGCCCTGCGCTTTCAGGTCGTGTATGTTGCCGCCCTTGGTGTGCAATTTTATGCCGTCTTTTTGCTCTGTGATTTCACCCATGATATAAATGTCGGGCAGGTATTTGATCTTGTCCACCTCGGCGGGATTAATGGTAAAAAGTAGCTCGTAATCCTCGCCGCCGCTGAGTGCGCAGGTGATCGGGTCGAGTTGAAATTTTAAAGCCATCATTTGCGCGTCGGGGTGTATCGGCACGCCGCTTTCTTCCACAAAAGCGCCCACGGCCGATTGTTTGCAAATATGAAAAACCTCCGAAGCCACGCCGTCTGACACGTCAATCATCGCCGTCGGCACCAGGTTCACTTTTTCAAATAGTTCGATCATGTCTTTGCGCGCCTCCGGCTTGAGTTGCCGCTCGATGATGAATTGCTGGTTTTCGAGGTCGGGTTGTACGCCGGGATTGGCGAGGTAAATCTGCTTTTCGCGCTCCAATAATTGCAGACCGAGATAAGCCGCGCCCACATTGCCGGTAAGGCAAAGCAGGTCGCCCACTTTGGCGCCACTGCGGTAAGCGATTTTATCTTTAGCCGCCTGCCCGATGGCGGTGATGCTGATAATCAGCCCTTTGTTGGACGAAGTGGGGTCGCCGCCGACCAAATCCACGCCGTAAAAATCACAGGCTGTTTTGATGCCGTCGTAAATTTCCTCCAGCGCTTCCACCGAAAAACGGTTGGAAATGGCGATGGAAACGGTGATGTGTTTGGGCTGGCCGTTCATGGCGTAGATGTCGGAGAGATTGACCACCACCGATTTATAACCGAGGTGTTTGAGCGGCGTGTACATCAGGTCAAAGTGGATGCCTTCCACCAGCATATCTGTCGAAACCAGCGTCAGCATATCGCCGCCGTAATCCAAAACCGCAGCATCGTCGCCCACGCCTTTTATGGTGGAAGCAAGTTTCGGGTCAAAATTTTTGGTGAGGTGATCTATGAGTCCGAATTCGCCGAGTTCGTTTACGTCGGTTCGGTTCGGGTTATTTGCATTTTCGGTCATGTGCGTTTTTTTTAAAATTTCAGGGCGTCCCACACCGGGTCGCCTTCCGGCAACGGCGCTTCCAAATGCACCGTTTCGCCGGTGACCGGGTGGCTGAATTCCATTTT
>CALMIT010000602.1 GCA_937864255.1 uncultured Saprospiraceae bacterium | reverse complement strand
GCTGACGAGCGCCCGGCATGACCTGTTATCAAATGATTATGCCACACGTTACCCCGATAGTTTTGACCCGAATATCCCATCGCAGGTCGTTTACACAGGAAGCAAAAATCTGAAAGAAAACACTTTAATCAATGGTCAGGAAATTCCGTTTGGCAAGCTGATTCTCTCTCCTACCCGCACTTATCTTCCTTTTTTACAAGAACTTTTCAAAACACACCGAAAAAAAATCAATGGGCTGATACACTGCACCGGCGGCGGACAGACCAAAGTGTTGAAATTTGTTCAACAAAAAAGAATTGTGAAAAACAAACTGCTCAAGCTACCCGTACTTTTTGAATTAATACAAAAAGAATCAGGTACGGATTGGAAGGAAATGTATCAGGTTTTCAATATGGGGCACAGACTCGAAGCCTACGTGGCGCCAAATGACGCAAATTATTTAATCCAGCTTGCAACTGAATTTGGGATAGAAGCCGGGGTGGTCGGGTTCGTAGAAAACTCCGAAAAAACGGAACTGGAAATTGAAAGCCCGTTTGGTAATTTTAAATACACTTAAAATCTGTGTGATTTTGGAAATTTAAAATAAAAATCACTTCCGCAAATCAGACTTCGGAAAATCGAAAATCGCTCGATTTTTATGAAAATTTAAGCGGATTTCTTTCCTTAGTGTTTCGTACACACTACTTTTATCCCGTAAATTAATTTTCTAAAAATGGTAATCATTTGCGATAGTGGTTCAACCAAAGCAGACTGGAGAATCATAGAAGCCCTCGCTCCCCCCGTAGATATACACACGATGGGATTTAACCCTGTATTTCACAATGAAGAGTTGATTATCACCGAGTTAAATAAAGCTTTTGGTAATAAAGTTAACCCTGCGGAAGTAAAAGAAGTATTTTTTTATGGCGCCGGTTGTTGGGATTTTAGTCTTAAACAAATTGTCAACCGGGCCTTAAAAACAGTTTTCCCATACGCAATTACCGAAGTAGAACACGACCTGCTCGCAGCTGCACGCGCTACTTGTTTTAATGAGCCCGGCATCGCTTGTATTTTGGGTACAGGTTCTAATTCCTGTTCATACGATGGCAAAAATGTGGTGGACAACATAACAAATTTAGGTTATCTGGTGGGCGACGAGGGCAGCGGTTCGTTTTTAGGCAAAGCGCTTATCAGGGCATATTTTTACAGAGAAATGCCTAGGGATTTATTGGAAATTTTTGAAACGGAGTATCCCGGAAAAAAGGATGAAATCCTGAACGGAATTTATCAGAATAGCGCACCAAATGTGTACCTCGCCTCTTTCGCCAAATTCATGTCTGACAATAAAAAACACTTTTTTATAGAAAAACTGGTGTATGAAGGCTTCTGCGAATTTGTGGACAGGAATGTCCGCAAATATGCGCGACATCTCCACGTTCCTATTCATTTCATCGGCTCGGTAGCGTATCACTTTAGTGATTTGTTGAGCATCGTACTCGAAGAAAGGCGGCTTATTAAAGGTATTATTATCAAAAAACCCATTGATAATCTGACAAAATTTCATCTGAATCATTTCGAGTCAAAAAAGTATTGAGCAGAAAAGCAAGCATTTTATATGAGTAAAGAAATAAAAAGATTAGCCGTGCTGACTTCGGGCGGCGATGCGCCTGGAATGAACGCCGCTATCCGTGCAGTAGTAAGGACAGCCTCCTATCACAATCTTCATGTGTACGGAGCTTACAGCGGTTATGAAGGGCTGATTCAGGGAAAATTAGAGCGGCTGGAGCGCAGAGATGTCGGAAATATCATCCACCGGGGCGGCACAATTTTGAAAACGGCGCGGAGTGAGGAATTTAAAACACAGGAAGGTCGGAAATTAGCTTTTGAGTCCTTGCAGGCAT
>CALMIT010000601.1 GCA_937864255.1 uncultured Saprospiraceae bacterium | reverse complement strand
GAATTTCAAAATTGTCGAGCATGATGCGATCCACCTTGCCAACGGAAAGCACCTCGTCCAACTCATTCAGGTTGCGCACCTCTATGGTCACTTTCAGGTTTAATCCTTTTTCCTGCTGATACGCAGCGATACGTTCTATCGCCTGCCGAATGCCGCCGCAGGCATCTATATGATTGTCTTTGATCATTATCCAATCATAAAGTCCGCTGCGATAATTTTGACAGCCGCCCAACATAACTGCCCATTTTTCCAGGAAACGGAGATTGGGCGTGGTTTTGCGGGTATCCAGTATTTTGACCGGCAAATCTTCCACTTCAAAAGCAAAACGGTTGGCGAGCGTCGCGATACCGCTCATGCGCTGCATGGTGTTGAGTACGCTTCTCTCAGCTTTGAGCAGGGCTTGCGTATTACAAGTGACTTCAAAAGCTACATCGCCGAATCGGATATTGTTGCCGTCCGTCATTTTCTTTTCAAAAACACAATCCGGATCAACAGTTTTGAAAAAGCGCTCGGCAACTTCCACCCCCGCTATCACGCCAAAGTCTTTTACCAGCAATTTTGCGTGGCTCTTTGAAGCCGGATCTATGCACGCCTGCGAAGTGTAGTCGCCTGCGCCAATGTCTTCGTGCAAAGTAGCCGGTATAAAATGTTTTAGAAAGTCTTCTTTTTGTTGTTCGAATGTCATATCAAGTCTGTTTTTAAAAAACACGAATTATGCTTCTACCGCTGAAATCCAAAAATTATTGACACCCAGACCCTGGGTGATTTTTAATTTTTCCAAGTTCAGTAATTCTAACAGCGCCAAAAAAGTCACGATGGCGTGAATGCGGTTTTCGAGATTGGAAAACACGAATTTGAAATCTGCCTTTTTCCCCTTTTTTATTTTTGAAAAAATGTAATCCTGCTGGTCTTTGATGGTGTAGGCAAAGCGGACAACCGTGTGGACGACTTTGTTTTCGCGGTCTTCCATTTTTTGCATCATCTTTTCAAAGGTTTTCAGCAATTTGAAAAGTGTCAGCGATTCCAGTTCCACATCGGCGAGGGCTTTATTCGCCAGTTTTGTAAGTTCCTTTGAAGCATAAGTGCGTTCGGTGCGCAGGTGGCGGTTTTCTTCCAACTGGCGCATTTCTTCCAGCACACTTTTGTAGCGTTTGTATTCCAAAAGCCGCTCTACCAGTTCCATACGCGGGTCTATTTCTTTGCCTTCCTCGTCCACGGGTTTGCGCGGCAGCAACATTTTGGCTTTGATGCGGCAAAGCGTGGCAGCTACCAATATAAACTCACTCGCCAGATCCACGTCAAGGGCTTCCATGTGGCGGATGTAAGCCAAAAAGTCGTCGGTAATCTCAGCTATCGGAATGTTGTAAATATCCAGTTCGTCGCGCTCGATAAAAAACAGCAGCAAATCGAAAGGCCCTTCGAATTGCGGAAGGTGAATGGTGTAAGTATTTTGGACGTTTTGCGACACGAAAACCCGGATTTGAAAATGGTTTTGAAAAGGAGGTCAAAGATAGGGAAGTCCTTTTAAAACGGAGTGGGTTTTTAAAAACCGAAACCTCCGGCCTCAAATAATCCGCTTTCGTACTCAACCTTTTGGAGCGAACGAGCATTTGTAAAAGCGAATTTTTATTTTTCGGAATTTTCAACCCAAAGCATACATGAAAATCGGCATCGTGTGTTACCCGACTTACGGAGGTAGCGGCGTCCTGGCTACCGAACTCGGACTCGGACTCGCCCGCAAAGGGCACCACGTTCATTTTATCACCTACCGCCAACCCGCCAGGTTGTCACATTTCCAGGAAAATATTTTTTACCACGAAGTCAGCAGCGCCGATTATCCGCTTTTTGAATATCCGCCTTACGATACCGCGCTAACGAGCAAACTTGTGGATGTGGTCAAGTTTGAAAACCTGGACTTGCTGCACGTCCACTACGCCATTCCACACGCGACAGTGGGCTATCTCGCGAAAAAAATTCTCCTCACACAAGGTCGCTATGTGCCGATCATCACGACGCTTCACGGGACGGACATCACCCTCGTGGGCAGCAATCCGGCATTTGCGCCGGTCGTGGAGTTTTCTATCAACAAGTCTGACGGCGTTACTGCCGTTTCCGAAAGCCTGAAAAAACAGACTTTGGAATATTTTAATATCGAAAACGACATTCAGGTTATTTACAATTTTATTGATTTCCGCCGCTTCCGAAAAAGCGACAAAGACCATTTTAAAAAAGCCATTGCGCCTAACGGAGAGCGCGTGATCGTACATACTTCCAATTTTCGGAAGGTGAAAAGGGTGGACGATGCCATCCGCGTTTTTCAAAAAATACATGAAAAAGTTCCGTCCAAATTATTGCTGATCGGCGACGGTCCCGAACGCCACAGCCTCGAAGAACTTTGCCGCAAAATCGGCTTATGCGACGAAATCCGTTTTCTCGGCAAACAGGACGCGATCGAAGAACTACTCGCCATCGCCGACCTTTTTTTGATGCCTTCGGAGAGTGAAAGTTTTGGATTGGCAGCACTCGAAGCGATGGCTTGTGAAGTGCCCGTCATTTCTTCCGATACGGGAGGATTACCGGAGGTGAATATTCACGGCGAAACCGGATTTATGAGCAGTGTCGGAGATATAAAAAGTATGGCGGATCATTCCATAAAATTGCTGACTGACGAGGAAATGCTGACCCAGTTTCGTCTAAATGCGCTCGAACAAGCCCGCCGTTTTGACCTCGATAATATTTTGCCGCAGTATGAAGCTTATTATGAAAAAATACTGAGCCGCGCGGGCAAATCTGTAAGTTGAATTTTTACTTTTGAGTTGTCCGAATGGTTTAATCTAAAACAAACCCGAATTGTATGAAAATTAAATTTTGGCTGCTTTGCTCAATTTTTTTCTGTAGCTGCGGCGTGCAAAAAAACCGAATTGTCAGCCCGAGCGGCAAATCTGCGAGTATTAAAACGCCTCCCATCATGGTCGAAATAGATGATAATTTCTATGCCGACAAAACAGAAATGAACAATTTTAATTATGAAAGTTTTGTGATTTGGGCGGAGCGCGTTTATGGTAAAAATTCCGAACAATACCTGTTTACTCTACCCGATACGGCAGTTTGGCTGCGCACGCCTTTGGCAAATGGAAATGAAAAATTTGCTCCGCTTTTTGAAAAATTGGCCGAGGTTTATTTTCAACCGGGTAGCTTGAGAAATTTTCCCGTTGTAGGTATTTCTTTTGAACAGGCTAAAGCCTATTGTCACTGGCGCGGAGAAAGAGTTCTCGAATATATTTTAAGAACAAAAAAGGAAATTCCCATTGATACCCTTCCCAACTCCGAAACCGTTTTTACCATTGAAAAATACTACGCGGGAAAATATTACGACATAAGCCCGGATAAGAATATTCCTTACCCCGAATACACTTTGCCGACTATAGCCGAGTGGGAAAAAATGGCGCGCGGAAAAAGCCCGAAAAACGACGCCAACTTTGGAATTGACTTGAATAAAAACAGGCTGACAGAAAATAGTTTCCCTTTCAATATTTATGAATATGCCCATCGCCCCGAACGCGATACCGGACAATTGAGCATTACAATGCCCATTTTTTCTTTTCCGCAAAACGATTTCGGAGTTTATGAAGTCATTGGAAATGTAGCAGAAATGACTGCGACAAAAGGAATAGCCAAAGGCGGAAGCTGGATGCACAGACTGGACGAAAGTAAAATATCAAGTTACCAGACTTATAAAGAACCTGCAAGTTGGCTGGGCTTCAGATGCGTATGCAGATGGAAGTTCTATGAAGAATAAGCTTACCGGGCTATTTTTACCACGCCGCTGTATTTTTTGCGTTCGCCAAATTCATTGATGACGAATGCTTCATAGGTGAACTTTTTACCCTTCTTATCCTTGCCGTCAATTTTACCGTCCCAGCCGGATTTTTCGTCATTTGCAGGAATGTCTTTTCCCTCAAAAACAAGATTACCCCACCAGTCGTAAATCGATAATATTTCAATTTTTACCCCCACACCGGAATCCGAATAACCGACAAAATAATCTTCCTTGCCGTCGCCGTCGGGAGAGAACGATTCCGGAAATCTTATGGCCGGTTTTTCTGCACCCATGTACGGAAAAGTATCATTATTAAAATAAGCATAATTGTCTTCCAGTAAATCACACGGAATCAAAGGCGAGGCATTGTCTATGAGAATATTCCCATTGTATGCATTTAAAATGGATTCTCCATAAAATGCAGTCAAAGTAATAAATCTCAAATCGGACTTTGGAGAAAACTCAAAATTATACCGGATCCATTGCGTGTTGGTAACCATGTCTGTTTCTCCCAGAAGTTCGGTTTCTACGCAGGACTCTGCTTGACTACCAAAAATTTTCAATTTTACAGGTATAACATAATTGGCCTGCAAACTGGTCAATCTACTATGGCTTTCACAAATTTCCGAGCGACATAAAAACAAAGAAAACTTGTAGCAAACGCCCGCTTTTAAAGGACTGGATAATTGCTGCCCTACAGATTCCCAAGTCCCATTATCGCGTACTACCATACCAAGATAAGTATCACCGTCATAAGCAGCTTTGGTAACATTAAATCCATTTAGCCCTAAAGGTTGGGTGTCGGGCGGCGTCTCTCCGTAAAAAGAACGGCAATCAGACCAGCCTTTTGGAGGCACACTATTTCGGGGCATATCCTCGAAAGATGGATTGCGTAAATGAATGATTTCCTGTCCGAGGCAGGTGAGAATTTGAAAAAATAAGCAGGCAACTACTGTCAAAGTGATTTTCATACTAATGGTTTTAGTTAGTACACAATACAAACTTAAAAACTCAATTTTGAAATTGAATACCCTGATGTCTCTTTTTCTGTCAAATTATGGCTTATCACTTTTTCCAATCGAAAGCAGATTGGCAAAAAGCCGGTAAGCGCCCGGCACGCCGGCCGGCAATTCGCGAAACCAGGAATAGCCTGTGTAAATGTAGTAGCCGTCACCATATTTTGCCACAAGCAAGCCTCCGTCTTTGGGCGATTCGCCAGGGTCGTTGCAGGATAAAATGGCTTCATAATTTGAATCCCACTCGCTGGGAAAGTACAAACCCCGCTCCTGCACCCAGCCTTCAAAATCTTTGGCAGTAATCTTATTCGGCGTGTTCAGTACAGCGTGTTCGGGCTTTAAAAACCTTACCTCGGCTTCTTCCACCGTCACCCGGTCGCGCGAAATTTTAAACGGATAAGGTCCTAATTGGTTGGTCACCAAATCAAAATTGGTATTGTATTGCACCACCAATGTGCCGCCATTTTTTACATACTCCATCAATTCAGGCTGTGCAAATTTCAAGCGCTCCACAGTATTGTAGGCACGAATACCCAACACGACCGCATCGTATTTTTGAAGTCCGCCGGCACTGATCTGGTGGTCGTCCAACATGGTCACATTGTAGCCCATTTGTATGAGGCTCGCAGGTATCTCATCGCCCGCGCCTTTGATGTAAGCTATTTCGGTGCCCGCCCTTCTCAGGTCTATTTTTACTGCTTTCGCCTCGCTGTTCAGTAAAACAGTTTGCGTGGGAATGTGATCGTATTCTATCAATGTCAGACTTTTCCGGTACACTTGGTCGCCCGTTCTCACGAGCGGGACCACGATACCTTCCGACTCGCCGGCAGGCGGAAAAAGTTTGAATTCAAAAGTTTTTTCCTCGCCTTTCAAAGTCATTTCAAAAGGAATACTTGCCGGCTCGGCGCGCCAATTTTTCGGGACTTCCAGTCCGAGTTCGCCCAAAAGATTTGCCTTGCCCGCTTTCACGGTCACTTTTACAGCCTGCTCCACATTGGAGGTAAAAACATAAACTTTTTCCTGCAAATTGGCGAATACCGGCGGCGTCACCTCAAAAGGCCGGTACACTTCGCCTTTCACCGGGTCATCTTTTTTAAATGCCACATCCGTTTCGAGCGTCAAAGGTTCGTTTTCGATCACCAGATTCCAGCGCACTTTTAGTTGGTGGGGCGTTTCGGGCAATCCGCGCAGTCTTTGGTCGGCTACGGTGTACATTCCCAACTCCCAATTTTCATTCAGCCAATAAGCGTTGGTAAAAGCAAGATCAGCCGGCAGGGTGAGGTTTTTTGAAAAAGAAATGCCGCTGTTGGTTTGCAAAACCAAGTCAAAAGTGGTGTCCATAGCCATCGGCAAAAACTCGATAGAATGCAGTTTTGTGTTGGCGCTGCCGCGCTGAATGATTTCCAAATTCAGTTTTACATCCTCGCCCGGCGTGGCGGAATAATCGCTGGCCACCGCCTCGGCAAAAAGTCCCAGACAACCTTGTATCAGTTTTTCCATTTCTTTCTTTTTCACCGTCGTCCAGTGGCTTTCCGGCATGGAGCGCAATAGCCGATACGCTTCCATCAGCGCGGGTACACATTTCCAGGGTTTGGCGAAGTCAAAATCTTTTTCGGCGGTCATCAGCGCGCGTTTCCCCCGCCAGCCTTCCGGCAGCCGGTCCCAGGTCGTGTTTATCCCGTCAAAAATGTCGTCTTTGTTTTTGGGCAAATCTCCTTTAAGCAAGTCGAGATATTCCAGTTGCGTGCCGCGCGTACCCAGGTTGCCCATACCCTGGCAGCGGTGCTGGCTGCGGCTTTCGGCGGCTATTTCTGTGTTCGATTTTCCCAAAAGCGGGTAAAACACGCCCACGTCCACAACCGCCATTTTTGATTTGTCGGCTTTGTCGAATGCCTCGCGGCTGCCATAAAACCACCAGGTTGTATTGAAGAACAGCCGGCTGGGTTTCCAGGGCTGCGTCAATTTAAGTTGATCGGGGTAGGCGCTGCGCTTGCCTGCCAGGTCAAATGCTTCCATCGAAATCATCGCCGAAGCCGTATGGTGTCCGTGCGTTTTGCCCGCCGAATTGTGGTCGAAGCGGTTGATGACGACGTCGGGTTGCAATTGTCGAATCGCCCAAACGGCGTCGCCCAGCACTTCTTCCTTGTTCCAGATTTTGAGCGTTTCGTCCGGGTGTTTCGAAAAACCAAAATCATTAGCCCGCGAAAACATCTGCTGTCCGCCGTCGAGCCTGCGCGCCGCCAACAATTCCTGCGTACGAATCACGCCGAGCAATTCGGCTATTTCCGGCCCGATCAGGTTTTGTCCGCCGTCGCCGCGCGTGAGCGAGAGGTAAGTCACTTCCACATTCAGTTCGTTGGCGAGGTAAGAAATCAGGCGCGTATTTTCATCGTCCGGGTGCGCCGCTATGTACAAAACGGAACCCAGTACCTGCAATTTTTTCAACTTTTGAAAAAGCTCGGCAGAGGTCGGCTGGTGCGGCGCTTGCGCGTTTAAAAATGAAAAAGAAAAACAAAGGAGTAAAAGTTGGTAAAAAAAGCGCATCGGATCGTGGTTTCAAAAAATGAATAAAAAGGTGATTTTCTGCAAATTTTCAGCTTGCAAAATAGTGAAAACGTACTTTTTAAATCGGAGTTTAATCTTTCGCGATTTTCAGCCGGGGTGTTTTACCTTTACCACGACATTTTTTGACACCAATTTCTTAAAAAATGAAAATATTACTGCTCGGAAGCGGCGGCAGAGAACACGCATTTGCCTGGAAAATGAGTCAGAGTCCGGACTGCTCCGAACTGTTCATCGCGCCCGGAAATGCAGGCACGGACGCCTGTGGCGCCAACGTCGCCATCAATCCCAACGATTTTGAAGCGGTTAAAAAATTTTGCATAAATAAGCAAATTGACATGGTGGTGGTGGGACCGGAAGAGCCTTTGGTACTCGGTATCGTTGATTTTTTTAAAAATGACGAAGAACTTAAAAATACGCCGATTGTGGGACCTTCCGCCGAAGGCGCGCAACTGGAAGGCAGCAAGGCTTACGCCAAAAAATTCATGCAGGAGTTCAACATTCCGACAGCCGCTTACCGCGAATTTTCAAAAAATGAACTGAGTGAAGGTCTGGATTACATCGCCCGCCACCCGCTGCCCGTCGTACTTAAAGCCGACGGACTGGCTGCCGGCAAAGGCGTGGTGATTTGTGAAAATGCCGCGGAAGCACAGGCTGAATTCAAATCCATGTTGTCCGGCAAATTTGGTGCAGCGGGCGACAAA
>CALMIT010000600.1 GCA_937864255.1 uncultured Saprospiraceae bacterium | reverse complement strand
CTCGCAACAACCGAAAACCGCAACCTGAGACACATTACTGCCATCAGTCGCATCCAGCCGGATCGCTACGTGTGGCTGGACCGTTTTACCATCCGAAATCTGGAACTCATCCACAGCCAGCACGACACGGGTACGCCGCTTTTAAAAATCCTCGATCAGACCGTGACGCCGATGGGTGGACGGCTTTTAAAAAAATGGATGGTGCTGCCGCTGAAAAATATCCGCGAAGTGGAAAACCGGTTTGATGTGGTTCAATATTTCTGCGAAAATCACGATTTTAAAAAACAACTGGAAATACATTTCCGGCAGATCGGAGACCTGGAAAGGCTGATTTCAAAAGTGCCGCTCGGCAAGATCAACCCGCGCGAAATTGTACAATTGAAAAAAGCATTGTACGCTCTCGAACAAGTAAAAGCAGCCCTGGCAGAAACCGGCGAGCCGTTTTTTGAAAAAGTGGCCGATGCCATCAATCCTTGCCCCACGCTTTGTCAGCGTATCGAAAAACAACTGGTGGAAGAACCGCCGGTCAACCTGACCAAAGGCGGCGTCATCGCCGGCGGTTTTTCGGAAGAACTGGACGAATTGCGCAACATTATTACACACGCTCAGGATTTGTTGCTGGATATTCAAAAAAGAGAAGCCGAAAAAACGGGCATCAGCAACCTGAAAATCGGCTTCAATAATGTATTCGGTTATTTTCTTGAAGTCACCAACAAACATAAAAACCTCGCGCCGGCTGAGTGGGTGCGCAAACAAACGCTCAGTAACGCAGAGCGCTACATCACCGACGAACTCAAAAAACTGGAATCCAAAATTTTGGGCGCGGAAGAAAAATCGCTTGAAATAGAAGAGCAGCTTTTCAACCAACTGGTGCTGGATATTGCCGATTACATACAACCGGTGCAACACAATGCGACTTTGGTGGCGCGTCTCGATTGCCTGCTTTCTTTTGCCAAAATCGCACAAAAAAACAACTACGTGCGACCCGAACTTAACGAATCGTTCGAAATCGAAATCAGAGACGGCAGGCATCCGGTGATTGAAACGCAATTGCCGCTGGGCGAGCAGTATGTCCCCAACGATATTTTTCTGGATAATGAAACACAGCAAATTTTAATGATAACCGGCCCGAATATGTCGAGTAAGTCAGCCATTTTGAGGCAGACAGCGCTGATCTGCCTGATGGCACAAATGGGCAGTTTCGTGCCGGCATCGGCCGCAAAAATCGGTTTTGTGGACAAAGTTTTTTCCCGCGTCGGCGCCAGCGATAATATTTCGTCGGGAGAATCCACTTTTATGGTGGAAATGAACGAGACTGCCAGTATTTTGAATAATATTTCAAACCGGTCACTCATTTTGCTGGATGAAATCGGGCGCGGCACCAGCACTTACGACGGTATCAGCATCGCCTGGAGTATTGCCGAGTTTTTGCACGACAACGGACAGCATCGCCCCAAAACGCTTTTTGCCACGCATTACCACGAATTGAACGAGTTGGCAAACAAACTCAGCCGGGTAAAAAACTTTAATGTCGCCGTCAAAGAGTTGGGTCACAAAGTGCTTTTTTTAAGAAAACTTGTATCGGGCGGCAGCGAGCATAGTTTCGGCATACACGTGGCAAAGATGGCGGGAATGCCGCGCAGCATCGTGGAAAGAGCAAACGAAATATTGGCGCAGATAGAAACCAAATTTATGCACGAAAATTCTGTTGACGATACACCAAAATTGTCAAAACCCGCCACAGAAAAAATCGCTACGAGCACTTTACAACTTTCAATTTTCGAAACCGTGGATCAGACTGCGGGCAAATTGAAAGCCGCGATCAAAGATATTGACACCAACACCATGACGCCCATTGAATGTATGATCAAACTCAATGAGCTTCGAAAAATGCTCGAAGAAGATGATTAAAATTGCCTGCCCTCTATCGTTTTGAGAAACTTTATCAAAAAAATTCGTCTGACTTTTTGAAATGAGTAAAGTCATTTCGAAAAAAGCACATTAAAATTCCGGTTTTTACCGGCTTTATTAATTTTGTCAGATTCTTCT
>CALMIT010000599.1 GCA_937864255.1 uncultured Saprospiraceae bacterium | reverse complement strand
CGCATACCTAATTTTGGGTAAGTGGCGGTAATAACCAAAAGAGGCGCAGGACGGGCGTTTTCAAAATCGAAAACGGCAATCCGCGCCTCTTTTTTTCAGCGGTCGAAAAGGAAATTACTTACTGGTTGGAATGCAGACCGAGCGTGTTGCCCTCGCTGTCCACGAAGAAAGCCATGAAGCCGTAGCCTTCGCCGATTTCGGTTTTCGGCATTACTACTTTACCGCCGGCAGGCTCCACGCGCGCGAGTACGTTGGACAAGTCTTCGCCGCCGTTCAGGTAGATTTTCGCGCCGTCGGGGTTGGGTACGTAGCCTTCGCCGCAGCAGATACCGCCGCCTACGCCTTCGCCCTGTTTGTAGGGCAGGATGCCCATACGCACCGGCCCCATTTCCATGATCGGCATTTCGTAGTCAAAAATGGCATTGTAAAAAGCCTGTGCTCTGTCAAAGTCCGTGGCGGGTATTTCAAACCAGTTCGCCGCATTCGTTGGTAATTCCATAAAAATTGAAATTTTCCGGGTGAAAAAATGTGTTTTTGAATGCGCGAATATACTTATTTGTTTTAAATTAAAAACAATTTGATTTAAAATTATTGTAAATTATGAAGGAAGGGTATGAAGGATTATGAGGGTGGATGAAGGGTTATTATTATCTCGCAGAGACGCGGAGTACGCAGAGAAAAGTATAGTGTTCTTAGTGGCTTCTTTGTGACTTTGTGTTTTAAAAAGAAAACCACAAAGGCACAAGGATTTACACAAAGGACACAAATACAATCGCATCTAATTACCACATCATCACATTAGCACATTAGCAAATCATCACATCAACTCATCAAAACCATCCTCCGCAGCATACTCCAACCCAATCCAAACATCATCAGCAAGCTGCCCAGCCAAAAAAGATTAATGCCCGGAAACACGATGGCTTCCAGCACGATGAAATCGTTGCGCGTAGCATTTTCGGCGAGATCAAGCGGAATCAGCAATTGTCCGGCGTCGGTCTGCGCGATGCCCATTTGCACGGTTTCGCTGATCGGGTCTATGCCTTCAAATCTGAAATGCAATCCCAAATCCTGTACCTCGTCTTTGAGGTTGAAAGGCTGATTGCCGCGAATCAGGTACACCGGTTCGGCGAGCAAAACAGCCGTGTCTTTGCGCACATTCATCATGGCACTCACCGCCACATCGCCCTCTTTGGCAAAATAAGCGGGGTGTTTCACGTCTTTATTAAAGCCGGCAAAAGTTATTTCCAGTCCGTTGAAGTCAATCTTGTCGCCTTGTTTGAAAGTAAATTTTTGGAAATTCATACTTTCTTCCGACTGAAAAAGGCGCTCGAAAATTTCTTCTTTCGGGCGCGCTTTTACGCCGAGTTCGTTGATTTGAGTGGCGAAGGTGTACACCAACTGACCGCGCAGCACAATGACCGGTTCCGTCCGAAAACCCGTATCGGCGTCCGGTCGGCCGATGGCAAGTTTGAGACTTACCGCCATATCGCCCTCGGCGGGTTCGTAGTCGGGGTGGCTGGGTTTGCGGTTGATTCCTTCGATTACGATAAAATGCTTTTGGGTAAAAATGGTATCGTGCAATTTGCCCTCCACAGTTTCAAACTTCAGGCTGTCCTCGGCGGCTTTGGCTTCTTCGGCGCTGATTTGGGCGGCGGGCAGGGAGGCGATGTGCGTAAAAATATCTTTGTGCAAATAATGCTTCGTGCTCGGATTGACGGCGGCCACTTTTGTGAAATTGTTGTCGTAAAGCACGTTGGGTTTCAGCGTAAATTCTTCCGAAACTTTCCCCGCCGCGTCCAATTTTTTAAAATTGACGTGATAATAACGTTCGTGCCCGATGAGTGTGTCGTGCGTGTATGTGACCTCGTGGCCGCTCATGAACATCGGCAGGTTTTTATACAAAATGATGTTTTTGGCGAGGTGCTCTTCATCGAGCAAATCCTGCATGATGAGTTCGTTTTTGGAAATGTGGTGCTTGTTGATGCCCGAAGCCATCGCCCCGATTATCATCAGCCCGAAACCCAGATGCGCATAAGCCGAACCCGC
>CALMIT010000598.1 GCA_937864255.1 uncultured Saprospiraceae bacterium | reverse complement strand
GAGCTGGCTTCAGTTTTTTATTTATGCGAGTTATGGCCTCGCCATTTTCGGATTGGTGCTCGCCACGCTTTCTCTTTTTTATTTCAGGTCAAAATTTCTCACGCTTCACGGCAAAAATGTGCCGGTGTCGCAGCCGGTTGTCGGAGCGGGATTAGTTTAAAAAAACTGTTTTTAAAAATGATAGCATCCATCGTTGAGGAAATTTTTGAATTGTACGAACAAAAAGGTCACCTCGAGTACGGCGAAAATGTGAGCCAGCTACAACACGCTATACAAGCCGCCGAACTTGCTTTTTCTACCGGACACGACGACGCCACCGTGCTCGCTGCTTTTTTGCACGACATCGGGCATTTGCTGGACGAGACCGGCGAGCTTTCGATGGGCGATTTCGGGACGGTGCGGCACGAATCCATCGGGGCAAATTTTTTGCGCAAAAAAGGTTTTTCCGAAAAAATAGCCCGCCTCGTGGAGGGACACGTCGAAGCCAAAAGGTATATGACTTTTAAATTCCCCGAATACTATGATCGCCTTTCGGAAGCCAGTAAAAAAACGCTGGAATACCAGGGTGGGAAAATGAATAATTTTGAGGCGCGCGATTTTGAAAGCAACTATCTTTTTGAAGATTGCCTTCGCTTGCGCATTTGGGACGACGAGGCCAAAAAAACCGGCGCCCAAACCGGCGATTTGCAGTGGCTCAAAGAAATAATGTACCGGCATTTGGATGCACAACCCATCGAAATTGACTGACTAAATTTTTGGTAAGGCTGTTTATAATTCTTCCCGCACCAAAAACTCGGTTGTGGGAAGTTTCACCTGTTGCCAGCCTGCCTCACCAAAAACCATGATATTTTCAAAACCGATTTCCCGCAGCCGGGCAGCCGTTTCGGGAAAAAAGCGCGTGATTTCGGATGGGTGGTGTGCGTCGGAAGCCAGGTGAACCGGGATG
This sequence comes from uncultured Saprospiraceae bacterium, assembly GCA_937864255.1. Taxonomy (GTDB): domain Bacteria; phylum Bacteroidota; class Bacteroidia; order Chitinophagales; family Saprospiraceae; genus JAGQWW01. The sequence goes on along the minus strand of CALMIT010000598.1, from coordinate 3,039 downwards.
TTTAATTCGAAGGCACGCTCCAGTATCCACCAACTCGGAAAAGGATCGAGCATTTTTGTATTTACTTCCATGATAGTTCCGTTGCGGGCGATAGTTTGCAGGGTTTTTTCCACTTCTTCGCGGTACCAGTCTTCCTTTTCGGAAAAATAGATTTCACTTTTATTGTGTTTCTTGAACCTGTCCAGATGTGCTACAATGTCCGGCCGGGTTGTTTCTACCATTTCGCGCGTCAACTCAAAAAACCTGGACACAGCCAGTTGAATATCGTTTTTAAAAATTCGTTTCAAACCGAGATGAAAACCTTCCGGCGTACCGTCCACGCACCAGGGTGTGCCGTCGTCAAAAGCGTCAACAAAATGGACGGCGCCGAGCAAATAGTCCAGTCCGGCGTCTTTGATGAAAGTATCGTCGGGGCTTACTTTGCCGGGAATGTAGTCAATTTCCATACTCAGAAAAATGCCGATTCTGCCCGCGTATTCTTTTTTCAGCCGCCTTATTTCTTTGAGGTAGCGCGACAGATTTTCCGGCGGCATCGTCCAATCGCAATCGAAAGGCACGGGCGCGTGATCCGTGAAGCCGAGCGCGGGCAGGTTTTTTGTGAGGGCGTGTACGACGTACAATTCCGGCTTGTGTTCTCCGTCGCTAAAAACAGTATGCGTATGGTGATTTATCCAGCTCATTTTTACCCGGTTTTTTTATTCGTTTTAAAAATGCGCCTAATCCTTTCGTATTCCAAAGCCAAAATTGAAAATTAAGGATTTTATAAGCCTGTGTTCATCTGTTTTTTACACATGCAATAATTTTAAAATCAGGATTTCCCTTTTAATCTTTCCAAGCCGGCTTTGGCTTGCTGATGCAGGCCGGAGGCGTGTTCTTCGGGTTTGATTTTCAGGCATTGCTGGAAATAATTGCGGGCGCCGACGTAACGTTTCAAATCTTCCAATAATAATCCCGCCTGTAGCGCTGCATTGCAGGCAAAATAATAGGGCTTATCCGCGCCGCTGTCTATGGTGCGCTGGTAAAAGCGCAAGGCTTCATTGTGACGATGCAGCATGTGCAAAATACGTCCGAGGCGGTAAGTAAACTCGATCTGGTGGCGCGTACTGGTAAAATTGGCGGACGATTTTCGTTTCAGCAGGTCGTAGGCTCTTTGGTAATATCCGCCGTCGAACAGCAGCCGCGCTTTTAGTAAAATAATATCCGGCACGATGCCCGAAGCGGCTTCCGAATGTGCGTTTTTATCGCTGCCCACCACGCTGTTTCCTTTTTGCAGGCAGAGTTTATTGTAGCGATTAAAGTTGTTTGAATCGTTTTGAATCAAAGCCAGCCAGGCGAGTTTTTGATAAGCCTCTTTTATAAAATGCCTGCCGTTGAAATTTTTTAAAAACAGTTGAAAATATTGCCCGGCGTCGTTGTCGAGGCGGCGGAGTTTTGCCAGACCCAGCATAAAATCCAGGTAAGGAAAAGGAAAATACTGCGCACCCTTCGGCCGGTTGCTCAGAATATTAGCTGCCTCGTCGTTTTTGCCGCTGCGCATCGCCAGATTTGCCAGCGTAAAACAAGCCAGCGGGTTAGTTTTTGGATCAATGTGGTTGCCATTTTTCAAAATTTCCCAGGCAGCATCGCCCGCGTCGTCCAGATAAAAAAGCAGGTAGGCATACAACACGCGCGTTTCGTTTTCATAAATAAAAGGCTGCCGGCGCGCGTATTCCAACACTTCTTCGATTTCTTTTCGCCCCTGATCAATGGTGCCGTTGAGCGAAGAAAGCAATTCCACGCCCCATTTGTATTCATCGGGAATGGTGCCCACCATAGCGTGCAGGATGCCCAAATCTTTTTTGTTGGGCATAAAATCGGGAAACTTCCGGCTGTTTTCCTGCAAAAGTTTGAAAGCCCGGTTCACCTCCCTGAAGGCGGTGAAATATTCTTCAAATTTCAGTCGCGCCAGCGCCCAGTGCAGGCGCACATTGGCTTGGAGGTACAAATAGTAAGGAGAGCCTGGGTCGCCTTCCCTGATTTTTTCGATGCGAAATTCCTTATTAGGCTCCAGTTTGTAAAAGAGCGCCTGGTTTTCGGAAATATAGACGGTAAAAAAATCAATGTAATTTTCGATGTGGTACACGATGAGGTTGTCGGGGTCGCTGCTTTTGATTTTTTGAAGCAGGCTGCGGGCCTCGTCAAAACGCAGACTCATCGCCAGGTCATAAGCTTCTTTTGCCGGTGTTGTAAATTCAAACCGCTTCTCCGCTTTCAGCGAAACCGCCAGCATCAACACCGCCGCTATAAGTTTGAATTTTAGCATTTAAAAAAATTATACCTCACATCATCGCGTCCGTAAATCAGTTTGTCTCGCAGAGGCGCGGAGTTCGCAGAGATTGAGTTCGTAGCTCGTAGTTTGTTGGCACATTAGCAAATCAGCAAATCAACCCATCATCATATCACCACATTAGCACATCAAACCAAATATTTCCCCACGATCGGCATCCTGCGCCCCATTCCGAAAGCTTTGGGACTCACGCGCAGCACAGGCGCGGATTGATAACGTTTAAATTCGTTGATATTGACCATGCGCAGCACTTTTTTTACAATAGCCTCGTCGTGTCCGCGGGCGATGATTTCCGCCGGACTCAGCTTGCGCTCGATATAATCAAAAAGTATCGGGTCGAGTTCGTCGTATTCCGGCAGGCTGTCCGAGTCTTTTTGATTCGGCCGCAATTCGGCGCTGGGCGCTTTGGTCAGAATATTTTCGGGAAGGACTTCTCCGTCCTTGTTGATGTAGCGGGCGAGGCGATACACATCGGTTTTGTACACGTCGCCGATGACCGAAAGTCCGCCGCAGAGGTCGCCGTAAAGCGTGCCGTAGCCGACCGCCATCTCGCTTTTGTTCGTGGTGTTTAAAAGAATATTGCCAAATTTATTGGAATAAGCCATCAGCAAAGCGCCGCGGATGCGCGCTTGCAGGTTTTCTTCGGTCACGTCAAAAGGCAGTCCGCGAAAGTCGGTTGCCAGCGTTTCGACAAAACTGTCGTACACTTTTTC
>CALMIT010000597.1 GCA_937864255.1 uncultured Saprospiraceae bacterium | reverse complement strand
TTTTCTAATTTTTCATAGCCTCGGCTTTCATTTTTTCAGCCAATTCTTCACCCAAAAATTTGTCAATCAAAAAATGTCCGGCATAAATAAGCGGCGTCAGCGCAATCGCCATGACAAATTTATAAATGTAGTTGACGATGCCGACGTTCAGAAAAAGGTCGTAAGACCACTTCGCCGGGCCGATGACGAATGCGATATACAAAACCACGAAGCTGTCTAAAAACTGCGAAATCAAAGTTGAACCCGTTGCTCGCAACCAAACCCACTTTTCGCCGGTTGCCCGCTTGATTCGGTGAAAAACCAGCACATCTACCAATTGCCCGACTAAAAAAGCGGTGAGCGAACCGACGATAATCCAGTTTCCCTGCCCGAAAATATTCGAAAAAGCGGCCTGCATATCCGGCACGCCTTTCTCGGCAGACTGCGTAATCCACCAGTCGGCTGGTGCAAGCCCAATCGCATTGTAAACCATAAAAAAAGCATAGCCAATCATACCGGCAGCCAGGAAAGAAAGAAAACGAACGCCGCGATGTCCGAAATATTCATTGATAATATCAGTCATGATAAATACCACTGGCCACAAAATAACGCCCGCCGTAAAAACAAGCGAAGCCTCTTTGCCAAAAAGCGAGAAGCGGATTTTTTCAATCCCGAATGTGTCTTCGAAAGAAAAAATTTTGACGCCGATAAATTCGGCAATCATGGCGTTGGCGATAAAAAAACCGCCCAAAATGAGAAAGAGGCGATTGCCGCGGTTGGCAAGGACAGATGACATCCTTTTAAAATTTTGGTTGGAAAATGTTTAACGGCTTAAAGGTAATAATTGGTTTTTGTGTTCCGTTTGCCTTTCAAATAATCCGGATATGTATGTGAAAAAATTTGAAAGAGCCGCGCGACTCAGGCGAGGTCTCGCAATTTTTATAGCACTTCTCGTCCACCTTTTTTTGATAGCCGCTCTGGTTTATCAAAAATCGGCAACTGATCTGCCCGACAAGACGGAAGGTTTGAAAAATAAAAATTCAGACGATGCCAAAACACGCCCCGTGCCGTGATTAGTCCTTGATTTCTGTTTTTACAAATTCGATTATTTCGGGGAAAAACCGGTTGAAATTTTCTTCAAAAAATGGTCGGTGAGCCAGAAGTGTGTCCGTAGCATTTTCAAATAAAGCGGGCTTTGACACACGGCGCAACATTTTGTCAAACACGAATTCCAGCCCCTCGCGTGTGGCATATTTCGCCAGCCAATTGTCGGCTATCATATAAGGCAGTCTTTCACGCAGCATTTTTGGAAACCAGGCAGATTTTTCCTGCAAGGCCAGGTAAGTTTTTTGTACAAAAACTTCGAAAGGTTCCTCGGCGTATTTTTCCCAATTGTTTGCAAGTAGAAAATCGTAAAAAACATCCAGCAAAACCGGCGCATATTTGCCGTGCAGCGGATACAAAAATCGGGCGCTCTCCAGCACTTTTGGGTGCTTATCGGTGAAACTGTCTATCTTTCGGTGCAAAACCACGCCTTTTTGAATAGACTCCGGAAGCGTTTTTACTTCCTGATTTGCAATGTCGTCAGCTATAAAATTACCGACAAGCAGGTGTTCGTCATCAAAAGACAAAAAAAGGTGTGCGAGAAAATTCATCTGAAAAAAATAACTGTGACACTATCAATCAATCAAGCCAAATACCTGAATGCCTTAAAACAAAAGAAGTTTAGGCAAATGTATGGCAATTTTATAGCGGAGGGTGAAAAAATAGCCGGCGAGTTGCTGAGGCAGGATTTTATAAAAATCGAAAAAATTTTCGCGGTGAAAAGCTGGTTGGAAAATTTGGAGCCGGCTTTCGCCAAACAAAAACCTGAGATACACGAAATTTCGGAGCAGGAACTAAAAAAAATTTCACTGCTGACCACTCCAAACAAAGTCTTACTGATTTGTAAAACCCCGACTCCTCTACTCTCCGATCTGCCTCTGCGAAATGAACTGACGCTTTATCTCGACGGTATTCAGGATCCCGGAAACGCCGGCACTATTTTGCGCATCGCGGACTGGTTTGGTATTCGAAGCGTTTTTTTCTCGCCCGATTCGGTGGAGCCTTTTCACCCAAAAGTGGTGCAAGCCAGCATGGGCGCATTTTTACGAGTCAACATTTTGGAAACAGAATTGGAAATGCTTTTAAAAAACTTCCCTGACCTGCCCGTTTTAGGAGCTGATA
>CALMIT010000596.1 GCA_937864255.1 uncultured Saprospiraceae bacterium | reverse complement strand
GGTAGAGCAACTTTCCGCCGCAGTTTAAAGTCAGGTGTGGAAGAAACATGATTATACCTATATTCAAAAAAAATTACGTCAAAATAAAATGTTGACTTTCAACCACATAGCCAAAACCCAAATAAGATTTTCGGTGTTTGGATATATACCGGAAGTTAAAAAATCAAACGATTATTGTTTCAGAATATAGCTATAATTCAGACCTTCGCCATTCAAAACCCGAAAGTAATGAAAGAATTAATAGAGCGGTACGCCGAATACAATCTTTGGGTGAATAGCCGCTTGGTAAACTTCCTGAAAGATCAGCCCGAAGAAATTATTGACCGCGAAATCATCAGCAGTTTTCCTTCCATCCGGCGCACGCTGCTGCACGTTTGGGACGCGGAAGCAATCTGGCTTTCACGGCTTAAAAATGTTTCGCCGGCAGCCTTTCCCAGCAAAAATTTTAATGGCAGTTGGGAAGAAATTTTAAGTAATGTCGTCGCCAATTCCGGGCAGTTTTTTGATTTTGTAAAAAACACAGACGAGGATTTTTTACAAAAACCCTTCGAATACAGCGACCTTTCCGGGAATATTCACAGACAGCAGCCGGCGGATATGATACAGCATTGCATGAATCACTCGACATTCCACCGCGGGCAAATCATCACGATGTGTCGCCAGAGTGGATTGACGGCACTGCCGCGCACCGATTACATCATTTTTATAAGAGAGAAAAGTCACGAATAATAAAAAGCCAACCCCGAAAATACAGGATTGGCTTTTTTTCAATTACCTTCAACAATGAGAAATAAATCCGAAAGTGCAATTGAAACGTATGAATTTTGGTTTTGCTGCCTACGCTTCGGATTCATAAAGTTAAACTGTTCATGTCAAGAAACCTGCCACCGCGACAACCGTCCACCGGATTGAGTTTTGGAAGAATGCTCATTTATCTTACCCTGTTTTGCATCGCAGCCATCATTGGATACAATTATTATAAAAGCAATCTGGCTGATTATACCAGCACGCCGCAGGAAGTGACGCTCAAGTACATTCCTTCGGATTTTAATCCGAATATTGACGAGGAAAATGCGCTGGCCGTTCTTTCAAACCCGCGCCGTTACAGGCAGGAATTCAATGAATTGGTGTATCAGGTAAACCGGCAGTTAATTCAGCACACTTCGAGACGTATGGGGCTGAGCGACAGCCTGATCACCCGTGTGGTGAAAGAATACGACCGTCAACATCCTTTTTTGAGGGATTTGTATTACGATGATTTTGTGGCTCTAAAAGATACCAGTTCGCAACTTTATCAAATCTGGTACGACAATGAGTTTTCAAATGCCGCCGCACTTTTCAACGAAGTGGCTTCAAAATACACCTGCTTTTTTTTAAACCAGATTTACAGCACGGTTTTGAAAACCGAAGAAGGTAAAATTTATGTGAAAGGTAAAAAAGTAGACACGCCCTGCGGGTTGGCGCTCAACGAGGCCTTGCAGCCGATGATCAGGCGTTTGCAGGAGCGGGCGGCGATTGATGATTTCAGCAAATCAAAAGAAATGCTGGAACAAAAAGTAGAAAAGGTAATTGCCGAGTTGGCAACGATGGAAGTGCGCGACAAAAAAGGGCTTTCGCGGCAAATGCAAACCAAACTTTTCGGCTTCCCGATTTCTTCCACCGACGTGGAAGTATCTGCCATCAGCATTTTGAAAGTCGGCTTTAAGCTCGACAGGTATTTTAACACCAGCCTGAACACAAAGGCAGGCGTAGTGACTGTGACGCTGCCCGAACCCGAAATTTTGTCTCACGAGGTGTATCCGAAAATTGACAAACTGGACATCGGCTGGATGCGGGAGGTGAAAAATGTGGATTTGAATAAAAATTTTAATTCGCTGCGCGACGCATTCAGGCAGGAAGCCCTCGAAAGTGAAATTTTCGATAAGTCCAAAAAACAGGTGACAGAATTGATGGAAGTCATGCTGGCGCCGCTGGTCAAATCGCTCAACAAACGTTATAAACTTCAAATCAAATTCAAAAAACTGGAAACGCAGCCCGTTTATGACGACCCTGCGCCGCTCGGAAAGGAACCGTCCGAGAAAAACAAACAATTATTTGTGGAATAACTTTAAACCGACCCGCGGATGGACTTTTTAAATTCCGAATATTGGAACAACAGGTATAAAGCATCAGACACGCCCTGGGACATAGGCGCTCCTTCCACCC
>CALMIT010000595.1 GCA_937864255.1 uncultured Saprospiraceae bacterium | reverse complement strand
GTAAAAAATCAAACTTGAGGGCAGGTGAACAATAATTTCCTGCGGATAGCTGGCCACGGTAAGTAAAAAAATCACCGCCAAAATACCGAGGTACATTATTTTGATGGTCGGATCTTTCACGCGCAGGTAATAATAAAGCGCCTGCTGCATCGCCACAAAAAGCATGGCGAGGTAAATAATCAAACCAATCCAGCCCTGCTCTACGGCGATACGCACGAAGCCGCTGTCGTGCGGAAAATTTGCCAGCCATGAGTCCGGGGTAAAGCGTTTTCCCCACACGCCCGTACTTCCCAAACCAGCCCCAATCGGATGTGATCGGATGAAGGGCTGAATAAATTTCTGGTTTTCAAATCGCACCTGCATGGACTCGTCTTCAGTCACCCGGAAAGCCGATTGTATTCTGAAAATCAATGGATTAGATGTAGATTTCATCATAAACGCCGTGCCTGTCAGCAGAAAAAATGCGGCAGCAATCAGCACATTGCGGGTCAAAGTAAGCATGGCGAATAAGAACAAACCAATAGGTACTAGTACATAAGCCGTGCGCGTGCCGGTGTAAGCCATCGTCCAAAACATGGTCAGTCCGGCTACGACCAAAGCAATTTTTTTCCAGGATTTAAAAGGTCCCGTTGCCAAAATCACGCATAAAATGCCACCGTAGGCCATCATAATTCCAAAAGTGGTGGGATCATTCAGCAGCGAAAAAATACGCATACGCGTCCACTGAAACAATAATTGGAAACGCAGTTCATCCGCATAAATCCAGGCTTCTTCCGCAGCACTGAAGCCGATAAGTTCCTGCTTCAAACCATACAACGCTGCGCCAAAAAGCAGCACGATGATCCAAATCAGCATTCCTTTGATCCGCTCCAGACTCGTGAATGCGCGACAGGCGATGAAATACACGAAGATGAGCAGCGCCATCGTACGAACCGTATAAATCCAGGCCAATTTGGACTCAGCCCAGGGATTCAAACCTTCAAAAAGATTGTAAACCACCCAGGTAATGACCAGAAAACTGATCGGACTTTTGGCAAAACTTTTTTCCTTTTGTCGGCTCTGACTCACCAGGATGCCGAAGAGCATCAGAAACATCAGCCCGTCCATGCTGGTACCAACGGGCGCGTTGGAATATTTGCTGATCAGGTGAACCAAAAAACCAATCAGCAACATGAGTGAAATGCCGAATTGGTGGTTAAACATAGCAGCAAAAATCAATGGTATCGCCGCAATACCGGCTATAAAAATCAAGCCGGCTTTCAATCCAAACCAGCCTGTCAAGAGTGCAAAAAAAGCACCGGCCGCCAAAAGCAAAACCAAGCCGAAACCATTGTTCAGCTTTTCAATAAAAAGACTGGCTTTCAGCCAATCGGATATTTGACGGGCTGCGTACATTAAAAAAATAATACTTTAAGAAAAAAGAGCAGTACGGTGGCTGTAATGATCAACGTACCGAAAATTTCTATCACTTGCTCTCGAAGACTTAGTCTGAATCTGTTTTTCGACTCCATTTCACTATATTTTTTCAAACTCTTTCGAACATTCTTTCTGATTTTTTGCCGAGGTGTTTATTTACCAGATTCCAAAAATATTGCACGCGGGCTGCCCAGGTATTTTTGGCTGCCACCGCCGCGCGGGCTTCCGTCTTTTTAGCGTCATTTTCCAAAATAGCCCGATCCAGCAAATCCAAAAAAGCCGCCTCCGAATCTGCCAGGTAAACAACCTCCCGAAAATCACGGATATCATCCGAAAAGGAAGTGGAAACGACCGGTTTGCCGGCAGCGAGGTATTCGTTCACTTTAAGCGGATAAATGCTTTCGGTCAGCGTATTGCACAAAAACGGAATGATGCACACATCCATGTATTGCAAATAATGTGGCAGTTCGTATATTTTTTTACCACCCGTGAAAATCACATTCGGCAATTTATCCAGCCCTTTTTCATAAAATTCCTGGCTGTTGACTGGTCCCACCAACAGCAAAGTTTTGTCGCTGTGATCTAGAGCGATTTTTCGAAGCAGTTCATAATCAATACGCAGGTAATCAAGGTTGCCGGTGAATCCGATGATTTTTGTTTTTACGGCAGCTATTTCCGCCGGTTTTGGAAAGCGCGTGGTCAGCGTTTTTTCAAAAATGGAAATATCCACCGCATTTTGCGCTACGTAAGTGGACGGATTATATTTTTCTAAAATAGACTTCAGGCGCGTCGAAGTCACCAGCGCAAAATCAGAATTTGCAATTGCTTCCTGCTCCAGTTTTTTGCCGTGTTTCAGCGAATAAGCATCTTGCGAAATGTCGTCAATACACTGATAAATGCTGAGTTTTTGTCCGAAATTTTTTGGCAAAAAACCGGCGTAATACGGGTCATAACAGTTGAGAAAAATAAACTCCCGGATTTCAAATTTTCTGATGGTTTTGCGGATCGCGCGTAGGACGACGCGGTTGTTCAGGTTTTGAAAAAAGTCATAAATCCTGCCCGGAGGAAGCCAGTTGATGGGCAAAGTGATCGCGGGCTGAATGGCAATAAAATTTTCAGGAATTTCGGAAAGTTTCTCAAATTTTGTCTGTCCGGTAAGCAAATAAAAAGCTCGCTCGCGCAACTTCGGCTCTTTTATTTTCGCAAAAAAATCTCTCAGGGAATACGGATGATTGACATAAAAAACGCGGTTGTTTTTTGCAAATTCTTTCGCCCAGGAAAGCGACACCGACGAGTATTCGTGGTCGGTTCTAAAAAGGGTGAAAATGATAATATCCGTATTTTTTTCTTGCATCCTGTCGTCATTTAATTGATTTGGGGCTTGGCTTTCAATTCCAAAAATTCCTTCGTCACCAGAAAATCCAGCGGAAAAAAGCGCAGGTTTACCGATTTCAAAGCCGCCCATTTATTGATAAAACTATGACTCTTCCGGTACGTTTGCTGAAAGCCCGCGGCACTCGTCAGTTTGGTTAATTTGCTGTGTGTCAAACGATTAAGTCCGTGGTATGCCGAAATCAAATCACTTTCCAAATCTCCCACCAGCGGGTGATTGTGTTTTTCGATAAGTCGCATGACGTAGCCTTTGGGGAAAAACTGAACCCAGGGAATTTTTATCACATGGTTGACGTGAGCGGCATAAGGACTTTTCCAGGGCGGGTAAGTGATAAAAAGACTGCCGCCGGGTTTGAGCGCTTTTTTCAACTGCGTCAAAATTTCTTTCAAAACGGGCAGCGGAATATGCTCGGCGACATCGTTCATAAAAATCAAATCAAACTGCCCTTCAAGAGGCTGCTCCACGATATTCCGTTTTTCAAAATGTACGTTCTTAATGCCGTGTTTTCCCTGCAAATGCTTCGCGATTTCAATGTGATGCCCGTCTATATCCAACCCCGTCACCTCGCAATTCCAGTTGGTAGCGTACCAAAAAGTCATACCGCCCATGCCACAGCCGAAATCCAAAACCTGTTTTCCATCCAGATTAAATCTGGAGCGAATCAGCTTTTTATCCACGTGCAAATGTGGCGCATTTTCATTCTTCCAATTGCCTTCGGCGTACTGTACCCCGTCTTCGAATTGTTCGCGTGTCATGGGTTGTCCCGTTAATTTACAATTTTCGATTTTCTGAAATTTCCATAATTCAAACGCAGGTTTTGAATATGAAAAATTCCTTTTTTATAAAATTCAACCATGTAGAAAAAAGCATTTAAAGGATTGGTTTTCAATTTTTTATACAAATAAAACTGCATATAGACAAACGAAACGGCATAAGCCAGCAAAGTGCCGTAAGCCGCGCCGATGGTGCCAAATCCCCAGATAAAAAAGTAGTCAATGGCGCCCAGCAAAATCAAATTGGCGAGGGTGAAATAAAAGTTGATCTTGGGTAGACCTATCGAGTCGAGAACGGTGCCAAATTGCACCGCAAAAGGCATAAACAAACCATAAAGCATTGTGATGCGCAAAATCGGAACGACATCAAGATATTGTGCGCCGGCTACAAACCAGATGATGTAATGTGCAAAAATCCACACCAGTAAAATGGCGGGAATCATGAAGGCGAGAATAGCGCCCACGGCTTTTTCGTATAGATTTTTAACGCCGTTATTTCCATCCGCGGCACGACGCGCGCTTTGCGGAAAAAGGATGGAAGCCATCGAAAACGTAGGCACATCCGTAAGGTTGGTGATTTTTATCGCCGCCTCATAAATCGCGACGCCCACTGGCCCGGCCACCGGAATTTTACCCAAAAGAAATTTATCTGTGCTTTTGAAAAGTTGCGTCGTGGCGTTGGTGCCAAAAACAAAAATACCGTAGCGAAGCAGTTCTTTCACCCAATGCCAGTCCAGCGAAATACTGAAACGAAGAAATTTTTTACAAAAAATAAAAGCGACCACAGAGCCAACCAGGGCGCTCACGATTTGAAATTCTGCCAGCGCTATCAGGTCAAATTTTTCATTTTGTAAAAAAATAGAAAGTACGAAAGTGAAAAACACACCCTGCCGCGCAAAATTGCTCCAGAAAATACCCTTGAAATCGAGATTTGCCTGTTGAATATAATTGAGTTGAAAAAAGGGAAAAAGGCAAATATTGGTGAGCGCGTAGATGCGCAACAGCGGCGCAAGTCCGTCAATTTCCAGGAAAATCGCGACCGGATCTGCCAGCCAAAAAAGCGACAAAACAGTAAGCGAAGTAATCAGCAAATTGATAAAAAGTGAAGCTGTGGTAATTTTGGCGTATTCGGTTTCATCAGCTACCGAGAGATGTTTGACAAGCGCATTTTGCAAAAGTCCGATGCGGGCTACTTCAATTATTGCTGCGATGGTGAGAAAAATTGCCCAGGCACCGAATGCTTCTTTGCTCAAACCTCTGAACAGAAAAAAAACGCTGCCGAAAGCAAAAACCTGCACAGAAAATTTTTCCATCAAACTCAGCAAACCCGACTTGAGCCAATAATTTTTCAAAGTGTTTCTTTTTCGTTAGTTCGAATAAAATGCTGCGCGCACACTTTTTCAATCAATCTTTTCAACCTTATTGAGTATGCTGCCCATAAATTTATTTTCCTGTGCAGTCAAAAATTTGATAGAATCTTTATCCGCCTCGTGAAGCGACTGCGTAGCGCCAAATACGCAGATAATTTTTTCGGCAAACAGCGCCAGTTCACGCGAATCGGCAAAATCATTCAATGCCGGACCTTCCATCAGCACGTAGTCAAAATGATCCGCCAGATCATAAAGCGCTTTGACAAAATCCTGTCCGGCAAGCGCCTCGGTCGGAGACATATTTAACCCGGGATTTCCCAGCACTTTTATATTTTCCGGCAAAGCTTTGCGCCCCTCCGTTTTAGATGAATCCTTGCCGGTAAAAAACCCGAGATCAGGAAAATAAAAATTCTGAAAAGCACTCAGTGTGTTATTTTTAAAATTGGCGTCAATTATCAAAACACGGCGCTTGTTGAGGCTCAATGAATAGGCCAGCGCGAGCGTAAAAAAAGATTTGCCTACATTTTTTTGCGTGCTGGTGATCAGAAAATTGCTTGCGCCGCTTGTTTCGATGGCAAATCGAATCTTGCGCAGCGTTTCGCGAAAATCGGAAACTCCTTCGCCGTTTAGATTGTCAAAAAAGACAGCCTGCAAATCCGATTCGCGCTTGCTTAATTTTTTAATTGCACCGATGAGCGGCAAGCCCGTTGTGTTTCTAAATTTAAAAGGCGTACTCAGGCTGTTGTCAAAAAAAGCGAGTACAAAAAGAAAAATGGTCGCCAGGATGCCCGATGAAGCGCCCGCGAAAGCTGACAACAGTATTTTTTTCGACGGCTCGGGTTTTTCGGGCAGCGTTGCCGGTTCGATAATACTTAGCCGCGAATCCGGCTTTTTGGAAAGCTGCTCGGCCTGGTGCAATTTATCTACCACGTCAAAATATTCCTTCCGTGCTATTTCGAGTTGCTGCTCCAAATTGCCGATATAAGCGTCGTCGCTGACAAGGCTGTTTTGTTTCGATTTGAGTTTGGAAATTTCTTTGTCCAAAGACTTCACGCTTTCTTTTGCGGTAAGCAGTTCAAGTTCTTTATCAATTTTTTTATCAAGCAAATCACGGTTTTGCCGGGCATTCTCCGTGGCATCTTCCACTTCCCGCGATGCCAGTTTGCCCGCCAAGTCCCTGCGTTTTTCTCTCAGGTCAGTAAGTTTGGTTTGCAAATTTTCATTTTTCCGTCCGGTCGAAATGTACAACTCATTGTACTGAGTAATTTGCTGATCGAGTTCCTGAATATCTTCATTTTGCCAGACAGATTTTGAGTAATTGTCGGCGTTTATTTTCGCGGTGCGTTTGAGATAATGATCAAGATTATTGATATTTTCCTGTAGGGAGGGAATGTTTTTTTTGTTTTGTTCGCGGAGAAGTTCCAACTCGCGCAGTTGGCCGACAATACTTTTCGTTTGCTCTTCAAGGTTGACCAGGTTTTTGTTAGCTCTATACCTGTTGAGTTGATAACTGATGTCGTCCAGATTTTTTTTCTTTTCCACCACCAGCGTTTTGTAAAAATTCACTGCCGAAGATTCTTCGCTCGTCTGAATTGACTTGTCCAGTTTCAAAATTTCCTCACAAAAAACATTTACCGTGAAGTAAGAAAGCTCCGGATTTTCGGAAGTAAACTCTATATCCAGGTAATCCGTTTCGCCTATTCGTTTTACCACCAGATGCTCGCGAAGCGATTCATAATCGTATTTCAACGAAGCTGCCAACTGGTTCAACATGCGTGTTTTTTCGGGATTCAGTTCATCTTTTTGCAAATAATCCTCTTCTTTCAAATCCAGATTGCGGGCAAATTCGCTGAGCTTTTCTTTTGAAACCGGCTCGGACTGCGATGTCAGCAGCCTGAATGGTTTTGCCGTGCTGTCCATTTGCAAATCATGTTGCAACAGCCTTTTGGTCAGCAGCTTGAGTGTAGAGCGGCTGAGCATCGCCTCCTTCAGGTTGTCAAAAGCATTGGTCACCTGAAATTGTTGGATAAAAGGATTTTCCTTTTCCACATTCACCCCTTTGTACTCAATAATTCCGGTGGAAAGGATCGCATTGGAGCGATAAGTTTTGGCAAGCTGGCTGGCAAGCAGGTAGGTCAAAACGGCCGTAGCGGCGATCACCGCAAATAAAAGCCATTTTCTTTTCCAAAGAATGTTTAAAAAGTAACGCACGTCCATATTCAGACCTGGTGTTTTCTCTGAGTAAGTATGTTTTTTAAAATACCGGAGGGTGCGCAATCACAGTGCAAATATGTAGGCAATTTTTCTGAAAATGGGGAGAAGTATTCGGAAATGAAAGCCTGACAATGAAAATACCCTTCTTTTGGGAAGAGTACGGCAGCAAATTTAGACAATTTTGCAGCAGAAAAAAACAATTTCAAAAATTAACCCTGCTGTGACAGTTAAGGTTATTTTTGACAACAAATTACTTTTGAGATTTCGAACGAAAAGTTTGGCGAATCGAGGCAGGAAAGATTAAAAAGAATAGCACAATAAAAAAGGCCGGACGGCTAGCCTCCACCAAATTTTCTAGTACCGTCCGGCAAAACCCAAAGAGAGTTAATTCAACATCGGTTAGTGAGAATTAAGGACTTACGCCTTTTGGAAAATCATTGACTGTAAACGACTTCCGTATCCGCCAAATCATGCTGCACGAATAAGCCTTGCTTCCCTCCTGTAAATAAAATGGGTGCTCCCAGTTCTCATCGTTTAGTGCTCCTAAAATGTTTTCTCAAATGAGCGCTCATAAACGATGTGCCGACCTGAAAATATTGTATCAAATTCTAATTTCTGTAGTTTTCTCCGTAAAAGTATGTTTAGGCATCCCATGAACTAAACACTTGAAGGCGACGAAACTAAAATTGTGACACTTTTCTTAGTCGGCTTTCGTGGAATTCTACATTTCAACTTTGATTTCCTCTTTTAGAAATCTTTTTTGTTTAATTGACGAAACAAAGGTAAGCGGGGATACAAGCCTCCCCAAACCAAAAACAGCCAAAAGTTGAGGTTTCTAAACTTTGAAAAATAGTATTTCAAAAAATAGAAACATCGAAAGGGGATACATTTAAAACCGGAGTCGCTTAGTCATAATATTTTGGTTTTCAAGTCTTTTTATCAAAAAATAATACGAATGAGTAAAAATTTATTTTCTAATCCATTCTGCACATTATCAAATTTCTAAGATTTAAAAAAAATCATAATCTTTGATAAAATTTAACAATTAAACTTTTCAAACCCAAAGAATTTCTTAACAGCCCATGCGAGGAAGAGACGATTTGTACAAATTGATCAAAAGCCTGTCAAAGTCTGAGAAGCGCTATTTCAGCCTCGACGCGCAAAAAAGCGGCGCAAAAAGCAGTAACTACGTCCAGCTTTTTCAGGCTTATAATGAGATGGCAGATTTTGATGAATCTGCTTTGCGGCAACAATTCCCGAATTTATCGAGCGACAAAGCCTATTTATACGAATCCATTTTACAATCCATGCGCGATTACAGAAGTCCGAAATCGAAAGCCGCGCAGATCAAAGAGCGAATTCTGGATGCAAAATTTTTGTACGAACGCGGACTTTACGACCAATGTGAGGAAAGATTGCAAAGCGCAAAATTGATGGCAGAATCTTTGGGCGACAGCCTTTCACGCCTCGAAATCAACCGCGAAGAAAGAAGGCTCTACAAAGAAAGTGAGATGAAGCGCTTCCGGGAGAATTTTCAAAACCTCAAAGCTGAAAAAGATGACCTGGTGCGGTCGGTCAAAGACGAGTTTCATTACCTGGATTTGTACGACCGCATTTCGCTGGATGTGGCCAGCGTTTTTCAATATTCAAAAGAAGCCGAAAAGGAAAATCTCGCGCAGGAGCTTTCGCCGCAAAGCTGGACCGTGCCTGAGGGCAAAAATGCCGAGCACCGGTTTTTGCAAGTCAACGCTTTTTTTTACCACCTGCTGGGCGAGTCTGAAAAATCGGAAAGTTATTTTTTAAAAACGGTCGAATGGTGGGACAAAAATCCAGACATCAAAAACGATGAATTTTTTCGCTACATCGCCGACCTTTCCAACCTGCTCGCGGTGTATCGCGCGACGGGCAAAATAGCGCAAATGCGCTCGCTGCTGGAAAGGCTGGAAAATGAAAGCCCGGAAACTTTCCACGAAAAAAATCTGATGTTTCAGCGGATTATGATTTACCAGTTCAACTATTATTTGCAACAAGGCGATTTTTTAAAACTGAATCAACTGGTGAAAGAAGTGGACAGCGGGCTGAAAAATTACCTCGTAAAAGATCGCACCAAAATTTCGCTGCTTTACCAAGTGGCTTCCGCTTGTTTTTTGCAGGACGATTTTGAGCAAAGTGAGCGTTGGTTGGAAAAAATACTCGATTACCGCGGCAGCCAGGTGCGACAAGATATACAAGTGGCGGCCGTTCTCTTAAAATTTATTTGTCTCCTGGAATCTGAAAAATCGGAAGATCTGGAAAATTTTTACCGCTCAGTGCAGCGGATTTTGAAATCTAAAAAAAGTCTGCCTTTCGGCAAAGTTGACCTTTGGTTTTTTGACAAAATCAAGGATTTATTCCTGACCGGAAAAATTGAGCAGAGAGGCTCGGCAGGTAAATTTTTGGAGCAGATAAACGAACTGAAAAACACAGAAAAAAGACTGCCGATTTTCTACGATTTATTCCGCTTTTGGCTGTATTCAAAAAAAGAAAACAAGCCTATTCAACTGATTTACAAAGATTTGTAAAGACACTTCATAAGAACCGGCTAAATATCATCCACTTTTCCACTCCCGGCTTTCGGCGTCATATAAAGCACCAGATTAGTCGCCTGCCTGATGAGCGTCACGTTAAATTTTCGCATGTCACTGCCATAAACGCCGCAATCCGGGGTGCTAAGCGGAGCGCCCTGCAAATTAAATTCGAGGTCGTCAACCCCAATGATTATGAGCGTCCGGCGCGTCGGTTTATACAAAATCTGCCAACTCTTGTTTTGAGTCGGTAATTGAATGAT
>CALMIT010000594.1 GCA_937864255.1 uncultured Saprospiraceae bacterium | reverse complement strand
GCCCGGGCGCCGTACAGTCCTTGTTCTTCGCCGATAGTCACCAAAAAAACCAAGGTTTGATTGAAAGTGTAGCGGCTCATTACCCTCGCCAGTTCCATGACCAAAGCCGTGCCGCTCGCATTATCTTCCACGCCCTGCGCTTCACAATTCACATCGCAGTTTCCTTCGCAGCGGCTGTCTATGTGCCCTTCTATGATCACGATTCCGTGATCGGCGACGCTTCTTCCCGGTAAGACAGCCATAATGTTTCGATGTTGCGAAACGCCACACATCGGGTAATTAAACTGCAAATAACCGGATAGCAGGCGGTTTTTGTTGCGGGGGCTGAAAGATTCGAAATTTTTGTATACCCCTCTTCGCGCAGCGCCGATGCCTCTTTCATTGCTCACCGTGTCCGAACTGGTGTGACGGGTGCCAAATTCCGAAAGCCGGATAATGTACGACTTCAGGCTGTCGGCACTGACTTCGTTTAAAATGGATTGTGCGATAATGTGTGGATTATCAATTACTTGCGAAGCCGCGTAATTTTCGGGGTTGTAGTTGCCAAAAAGCACGCTGTCTGCCAGCGAATTGGTTACTTTGATGTTGGTTTGTGCCGATAATGAAAAACCAGCGGCAAGAAAAAGGATTAAAAAAAAGGTGAAAACTTTCATGATAATGAAATTTATGCTTTCGGTGAAAATACAAAAGACCCGAAAATTTTGTCCTGTTTTTAATTTTGCCTTTTCAAAAAGCAATCGAATTGACCAGTTATTTACAAAATAATACACTTTTCATGCCGCTGTTGCACACTTCGGTGTCGCTCAATTTGGGTGTGGTGGTGGTTATTCCCGCATACGATGAGCCATATTTGTTGCTTTGCCTGATGAATTTGAAAAAATGCGCGCTGCCTGAGTGCGATGTGGAAGTGATTGTGATTATCAACCATTCGGAAGCCGAAAATCCGTTGGTAAAGAAAAATAATCTGGAAATTTTTGAAAAAGTAAAAACCTGGTCGGATCAAAATTCCACACATCGGCTGAAATTTCAGGTCGTGTTGATGGGCGATTTGCCAAAAAAATTTGC
>CALMIT010000593.1 GCA_937864255.1 uncultured Saprospiraceae bacterium | reverse complement strand
AAAAACCTTATCGGCAAAACGGTTTTGATTCCATTGATCAACAAGCCGATTCCAATTATTGCCGATAATTATGTGGATGTGGAATTTGGAACGGGCGCGCTCAAAATCACGCCCGCTCACGATCAAAACGACTACGACATCGGTCAGCGACACAAATTGCCGGTGGTGGATATTTTGACGGAAGACGGCAAGCTCAACGAAAATGCGCAAATCCTGGTGGGCGAAGACCGCTTCGTCGCCCGTAAAAAAATCAAAAAACTGCTGGAAGACGGCGGCTATCTGGTAAAACTCGAAGATTACCGCACCAAAATCGGTCATTCCGAGCGCACCAACGCGGTGGTGGAACCGCGCCTGACCCGTCAGTGGTTTTTGGATATGAAAGATTTCGCCCGCGTTGCTTTGAAAGCGGTGCGCGACGGCGAGGTTACTTTCTATCCCGAAAGTATGTGGAATATGTACAATTCCTGGTTGCAGGAAGATAATATCCGCGACTGGTGTATCTCGCGGCAGCTCTGGTGGGGGCAGCAAATTCCTGCCTGGTACCTGAAAAACGATCCCGAAACGCCTTTCGTAGCCGAGACCGCCGAAGAAGCGCTCGCGCTCGCCCGCGAAAAAACCGGCAAAAGCGACCTCTCGGCCGGTGATTTGATACAAGATGCCGACGTGGTGGACACCTGGTTTTCGTCGTGGCTGTGGCCGATTTCCGTTTTCGACGGTTTTGAAAAACAGGACGATTTAAAATATTACTATCCGACAAATGTGCTGGTGACCGGCTGGGACATCATGTTTTTCTGGGTGGCGAGGATGATTATGGCGGGTTACGAATGGTCGCCCGAACTGCTGGGCAGCGGCAAAGAAAAAATGCCTTTCCACGACGTATTTTTTACCGGCATGGTGCGCGACAATAAGCGCCGCAAAATGAGCAAATCGCTCGGCAATTCTCCCGACGCGCTGGCTTTGATTGAAAATTACGGCGCCGACGGCGTGCGTTTCGGCATTCTTTCCAGCACCTCGGCGGGCAACGATATTATTTTCGACGCGCCCTTCGACCCCGACAGCCCCGCCGAGGCCCGGGTGATCACCAGCCTCGA
>CALMIT010000592.1 GCA_937864255.1 uncultured Saprospiraceae bacterium | reverse complement strand
TGGACGATGTTCGCTACTATTTTAATGAGGCGCTGGCGACGCCTGATTTTGTAGATATGTACAGAAAAGACGGCGACAGAACGCTACTCGTGCCGGATATTTATACTTTGAAAGCATTTGATGCAAATGGTTGTATGACGACTTCCTCCACGACGGTGCTGCTGGGTACAAATTACGAGAGTGGCGGAGCCATTTCGGGCAATGAATCACTTTGCAGCGGCATGGATGCCGGGATTATTTCCAATGCGGGTTTGCCCGGAGACGCCGGCGATGAAATTCAATTTTCATGGCAGCAGTCCACCGACGGCGGAGCTAACTGGATACCTATCGTCGGAGAGAGCGGGTCGAGTTATGATCCGCCGGTTTTGACAGTCACTACGATGTTCAGACGGGGTGCACGGAAATCGCCTTGTCCGGACTGGACTTATACAACGCCGATTACCAAAACAGTGATTGACAACCTGACCGATCCGGGTAGTATTTTGGGCGACGAAACCAGGTGCGGTTCATACGATCCGGGACTGATTATCAGTTCGGCAGCAGTGTCGGGCGGCAGCGGCGGCACGATACAATATCAATGGCAACTAAGCACCGACCAGATAAACTGGAGCGATATTACAGGTGGAATAGCCGATATTTTTGACCCGCCCACTGTGACCCTGACTACGTATTACAGAAGGGCGGCACGCCGGTCTCCCTGCTCCGAATGGATTTATTCAAACATTATTACCAAAATCGTTACTTTCAATTACACCGATGCCGGTAGCATTGCAGGTGATGAAAACGAATGTGTTTCCTTTGATCCGGGTTTGATAAATAGTTTGACCCTTCCGAGCGGCGGCGCATTCGGAGCACAGGAATTTATATGGCAAAAAAGCACAGACGGAGGCGTTAACTGGGCGGATATCGCCGCATCAAATACAGCTACTTATGACCCGCCTTTCATTACACAAAGTACTTTATTCAGAAGAGGCGCGCGGCGGACGCCCTGCTCAAGCTGGGTTTATTCAAATTCTGTCTCAAAAACGGTGGGCATTTACCCGCTGGCTTCAATGGAGACCTACCCGATCGGGCAAAATGGATTTTTGTGTGAAATAGCGACATATACTTTTGCCGCTGCCGACGCAGGTACAGGCGCAAACTATTTCTGGGAATTCGGTTCGATGGCACTGCCACAAACCACAACGGGAAAAGGTCCGCACAACGTGAGTTTTGACGTGCCGAACAATATTGCTGTGACGGATATTCAAGTTATACTGAGCGTCAATCTGAGCGGTTGCGTCAGCATGGATACGATTCAACTCAGTTTGAAGCCGGAACCGGTAGTGACCGGGTTTACACCGACCAATCCCAGCACTTGTGGTGGCACGGACGGTGTAATTAACGTAAACGTCACCTACCCGCCGGGTACTACTGTGCAAGTAAGTATTGACGGCGGACAAACTTTCGGTGCAAATAACCAGGTTTCTTTTACCGGTCTTTCGGCCGGCGCTTATGATATTGCAGTCAAATACAGCAATGGCGATTGTTTGAAAACGGCAGGTTCTATCACCTTGTCTGATCCGCAAAGGCCTTATGCCATCATTATAGAATCTTACGGTTCGACCTGTACCGGTTCGACGCTTGAGTTTACAGCCGAAGAGGACTTGGGCGGCGCTACTTATCATTGGAATTTCGGTGATGGCGCTACGCCTGCCACGGCTAACGGGCTTGGGCCGCACCAGGTTTTATACGGTGCTTTGGGAGATAAAGTAGTTTCGCTTTTGGTAATAAAAAATGGTTGTACAAACAGTGAAAATGAAGTTTTCAGCGTGGTACAAACATTTACTAACGGCGGCACTATCAATGGTAATGAAATCGTGTGCAGCAA
>CALMIT010000591.1 GCA_937864255.1 uncultured Saprospiraceae bacterium | reverse complement strand
CGCAGCGACTGCTGGAAAAAGAAGTGTTGCTCAAGTCAGACGTGGAGCGCCTCATCGGCGTCCGTCCTTATCCCGAAAAAAAGGATCACCCCGATTTGACGGAAGTGGCGCAGCAAATCAATCAGTCGCCTACAGTAAGCGAATAAACAGTTCTCTGTTTATCGAAAAAAGAAAGCCTGTGCAAATTTGCACAGGCTTTCTTTTTTCGAACATCATAACCACCTTTGTTGCGATCATAAAAAGTCATTTTTTAAATGGGTTTTATTTTAGACTTAATTGTGTCTCTTTCTTACCTTGACCGAAAAATAAAACCATGCTTCGTCCTGTTTTTTTACTATTTTTTCTGAATCTGATTGGCGGCATTTTGACTGCCGGCGGCATAAAAGGCACGATCAAAAATGAGCGAGGCGAGTTTTTGCCATTTGCCTCCATTTACATCCGCCAGACCGGTTCGGGCACGGTTTCCAATCTCGACGGCTATTATGAAATCCCGATGGAACCCGGGCGCTATGACCTGATTTTTCAATACCTGGGTTACGAGGCTTTGGAGCGGAGCGTAAATGTGGGACAGGGTTTTACAGTCGAAAATATCGTGCTGAAAGCACAAGCGCTCGAACTCGGCACAGTAGAAGTTGTGGACGGCAGGGAAGATCCGGCTTACACCATTATGCGCAAGGCAATTGCCAAAGCAAGTTTTCATCGCCAGCAACTGGATAGCTACGACGCCCGCGTGTACGTGAAAGGCTCGGGCAGACTGCTCGCCACACCCGGCATTTTGCGCAAAGCCATCGAAAAGCAGGGCGTGGATTCTACCATGGCTTTTCTGACCGAGTCGGTGAGCGAGATAAGTTACCGGCGTCCGAATACTTACAAAGAGCGTGTCATTTCGATCAGAAAACAGGGTAACGACAACTCGACCAGCCCGATGAGTTATATCAACGGCAGTTTTTATGAGCCGGAGGTGGTGGAGGCAGTGTCGCCGCTTTCGCCGAGCGCTTTTGCTTATTATAAATTTGAATTTGAAGGCTCTTACATCGAACGCGGTTTTGAAATCAACAAAATAAAAGTGACGCCGCGCAACCGCGGCGAGGGTGTTTTTGAAGGCGTTATCAATATCGTGGAAGAGTGGTGGTCTATCCACAGCCTCGAACTGAAAACTTACAAATTGGGAATTGAATTCGGGATCACGCAGATTTTTGCACCGATTGAAAATAAAGTCTGGCTTCCGGTCACGCACAAATACCAGGTGTACGGGAAAATTTTCGGATTCAAATTCGAGTACAATTACCTCGCTGCGGTGAGCGATTACAAAATCGCCATCAACCCTGATCTGGATTATAATTTTGAGGTCGTAGATGAAAAAATAGAAAAGGAACTCGCCGCCGAAATTGAGTCTAAAAAACTTCAAAAAAATAAATCAAACCTGGAAGAACGCGTCGCCTCCGGACAGGAACTGACCCGCAAAGAACTGCGGCAGATGATGAAAGAATACGCCAAAGCCGAACGGGAAAAAGCGCCCGAGCCGCAAGTGATCCAAAACACGGAGTTCAAAATTGATTCTGCCGCATACAATCGCGACACGGTTTTTTGGGACTCAATACGCCCCGTGCCGCTCACTGTGTACGAAGTCAAATCTTACAAAACCACCGACAGCCTGGCATTGGTTGAAAAGCAGGATGAGTCCGGCGATCAGAAAAAGAAAGATAAAAAACCCGGTTTTGATATCGGCGATTTGCTGGTCGGCGACTCGTACAAATTGAGCAAAAACACGAGGCTGATACTCGGCTCGCCGCTCGCCTCGCTGCAATTCAACACGGTGGAAGGTTACGCTTTTAATGTTCCGTTGACGGTAAAAATGGATTTGGAAAACAGCCGAAAATTCAGCTTTGGCGTAAAGCCCCGTTACGCTTTTGCGCGGGAAAAACTGCTGGCTACCGGTCATCTGCAATTTGAAAATACAAAGCCGTTTCGCTCTTGGGTTATTAGAGCCGAGGGCGGAAAATTTACTTTCCAATTAAACCAGGACGAGCCTGTCAACCCGCTGGTGAATACGCTCTATACGCTGCTTTTCGAGCGGAATTACATGAAAATTTTTGAAAAGGAATTTGTGAAACTCAACTTCAAAAAGCAGTTGGCAGATAATTTTTCGATGTTCGTTTCGGGAGAGTGGGCGCAGCGATTCAGTTTGGAAAATGAAGTGGAAAAAGGCTGGATAGAATACCCGAAAAGAAAATTTACAGCTAATAACCCTCAGAATATTGAAATCGGCGACACTGAATTTGATCCGAGCAAAATTGCGCTGCTGAAAGCCGGTTTTGAATGGCTGCCCTGGCAGAAATACAGAATTTCAAACGGCAAAAAAGAAGTTATAGAAAACTCCTCGCCGGTCTTTTCTTTTCAATATTCAAAAGCGATGCGTCAAATTTTTGATTCAAATGTTGCATATGATTTGGTGGAAGCCGGCTTTAAAAACCGCTGGAAAACCGGCGCGACGGGACTTTTTAGTCTGAAACTGTTGGCAGGAAAATACATTTCCGGGCAGAATTTGGGTTTTCCTGATTTCAAACATTTTCCAGGCAACCGGACTATTTTTGCCACACTCGATCCGGTCGAAAGTTTCAGGTTGCTGGATTATTACGTATTCAGTACCCGCGAGGCATACGTGGAGTTGCATGCGCAGCAGCAGTTTCGTAAGTTTCTGCTTACGCAAATTCCTGAACTTTGGCTCGTCGGGCTGAAAGAAAACCTGTTCTTCAATTTTTTACACACGCCGGCACTGCCCGATTATTGGGAAGGCGGCTATGCGCTCGACAATATTTTAAGAATTTTCCGCCTCGAAGTCGCCGTTTCGATGAAAGGCTGGACATACGGCGAAACCGGTTTCAGGATTGGTATTGCGTCGTTTATCGGGAGCAATGTGAGCGGAAGCAGCGACGGCGATTCGACTTCGATTTCTATCAAACTTTGAGCCTCCGGGCGAGGATTAATTTTATTCTTTACCTGATTTGATTTCTGGATAATTAGTTTGTGTTTTATTTTGTTTTTACAACAAAGTTTTAAATAAAAATTGTTGTTCAAAATTTGTAAAAAGCACAAAAGGACTTTACATTTGTCAAATCCAAGAAATCAATCTCAAAATACCCAATCATGAAAATAATCAGGGCGAGATCGCCTAACTACCGCATTCCCTTTCTTCCGAAAATTTAGTTTTTACCGAAAGATGTTTTCAGGATTCATGTGTGGCAGGTGCTGATTT
>CALMIT010000590.1 GCA_937864255.1 uncultured Saprospiraceae bacterium | reverse complement strand
TACGGCGGCGAATTTTTCAACTACTTTTCGGCCCTCCCAATTCACTTTAAAATAGCCCGGGGCGGCTTCGGCGCCCCTTTGTGCCTTTTTAATATTTGCTTCAAATGCCGCAGCATTTTGCCCGGCCGCGGGGAAAGAAATCTGCACCGGCGCATCATCCAAAATCCAATTATCGCCGCTCATCAAAAGCGCATACACGGCAGAAGCCGTTGCTTTCGTGGTTTTCCAATGAGTGGTCTGCTTGTTTTTGAGTAGCCAGACTTTCAGATCGTCCACCGAAGCGGCATCTTTTGCAGCGTCTTCAAAAACTTCCACCATCAAAGCCTGCGTCTCGATGGGCGCTTGATACCACCACCAGCCCGTCGGATATTTCCAGTACATACCGAGTTCCGGATTGTTGAGCGATCGGTCTTTGAGTGATTTTACAATCTGTGCTGCTGCCGCATAATTATTGCATCGCTGCAATGCCAGCGCCAACATTCCTTGTTGGTAAATTCCATTTTCTAACCAGTACTTTTCTGCCTGCCCGAGGTAATAACGGAAAGCCTTTTCGGTCTTTTCATCCATTTCAAAACGGTTTTCCATATTCCATTCGACGATGCCGCCGGCTTGGTCGTATTTTTTAGGCAGGAAAAATGAGCGCGTGTACAAATAGTGAATTTGCAGATAGCCCAAGTGATTGTCTTCCCATTTTGCTTTCCCATTTTTCACCAGTCTTTCCAACGCTTCATACTCGCTAAGCATTTGATAATCAATGAATCGGACTGCTTTTTCCAACATGATTTTATATTTCGGATTTTGCTCCGTCGGACGCACTTTCAGGCGCTGCAAATGTCCCATACCTTCCACGATATACTGCGACATATACCAGTTTGGCTGCCCGCCCGGAAACCATGACCAGCCTCCGTTGCCGTTTTGTCGCTCAGCGAGTTTTTGCAAAGCACCATCCATTTCATAACTCATCCGGTTCAGGTCAAAAAGCAGGGCGATGTTTTTCTTTTGCGCCTCTTCATTTTTTGCCTGCAAAACCCAGGGCGTTTCTTCCAAAAGCGCGGTTTTCAACTCCTGGTTTTTTGAAAGATTGCTCAGCAAAGCCTGCGGCTCATATTGCTTCCAACGCTCAAAAACAGACTGAATTTTCGGATGGGAATTGGCAACGTGCGTCGCGAGGCTGTTGGCATAAAAGCGATTAAAAACCTGCTCTGTGCACTCGTACGGATACTCCATAATGTACGGCAAAGCCTGCACCGCATACCAGGCCGGATTCGAAGTATATTCGAGCGTGAGGCGGTGGTTTTGCAGGGTCGTGGATTTGTTTTCTTTCATACTTTTAAAAACAAATTCCTTTGTCTGACCACCACGCACGGGCAGCGGCATGGTTTCCGTCACCAGCATCCGGTTGGTCAGCACCGGCAACACGCTCTCTTCGCCGTCGCTGAAATTGCCTGCCTGCGCGGTCACGCGGTGTACGATTGCCTGCACTTTTCCTACCGGAATTTTCAGTTTCCAGGCGAGACGCGCGGATTGTCCCGCTTTCGCGGAAAATGGAATTTCCGGATTTGTATTTTCCAAAAGTGCGTCCACGGGTTCGTTGGTGAGCGCGTCAAAAAGTTGCAGGCGCGCTGTGCCGGTCAATTGACCGGAAGTCAGGTTGCTCACCTTTGCCGTAAATTCAATTTCGTCGCTTTCGCGGAAAAAGCGCGGCGGATTCGGTTGCACCATCAATTCTTTCTGAGTAATCACACTTTTTTCGGTCAGTGCATATTGCAGTGATTTTGTATGTGCAAAACCCAAAAATTTCCAGCGCGTGAGCGCCTCATTCATTTTGAATTTTATCAAAATGTTGCCTCGCTCATCTGTCATCAAATTCGGAAAAAAGAAAACCGTTTCTTTCAGATTGGTGCGGACAGGCGGCGCTTTTTCCTCAGCCTTTTTTTCAATAGTGTCCTCTTTTTTGGTTTGCAAATCAACTTCTTCCGATTCAGCACTTTCAGCGTCGGCCATATTTGGTTTTCCAGCCGATTCCGGACTTGGAGGGGCTGAATTTAGCATCACTCCATCCATCGCCATGGCTTTATTTCTAAAATACATTCTGCCGAAATCGTGCATTTCCCAGCCAAACCAATTGAGTGTGGTATATCGAAGATATTGGTCTTCAAAGTATTCATTCCATGCTTTCTGCACGAGTTGTCCGGATTGTACGCCAAAGTCTCCGCCCGTCCAGGTTTGCCATTTCGAAAAACCGGGGAAAGGATTGAAATACCAGCTATTGACTGCGAATGCATCCAACGACGCGTCATACATGGCGGCTACCATTTCGGCGGCTACTTTTTCGCCTTTTGTGCCGCTTATTTTGATGCGCCATTCTTCTTCCTGACCGGGTTGCAGTTTGTCGCGAAAAGTGGCGTATTCAATTTTCAATTCTTTGTCAGACCAGGGAACGGCATAGCTCAAATCATCGGAGAATAAGCGATTGTAGCGCACCAGAAAAGTTTTGAAACTCACGCCTCCACGGTCGTCGTCGGTCACGGTTTGAGAAATGACTCTGTCGGGGGCAAGGTTCAGCCAGCCGGATCGCAAAGTCTTTTTACGGTTTTCCAATTCGCCGTACACACAAATTTCTTTTTCGGAAGTCAGAAAAGTTTGTGTAGCAGTTTCCCCGGGCAGATAGCTGTTTTTTTCAGCGGAAGTCCACAAAACGGAAGGTACGGGCGGCAGTTTTTCATTTTTGCGATACACCGTGACAAAACGCTCCAATTCTACTGCTGTACCAAATTTGTCTTTGCTTTTCACGGCGATAAGATACACGCCCGGCCGCCAGACGATATTGGCTACGTAAAGTTTTGTCGCGCCCTTGCAGGGAAAAGTTTTTGACAAAACGGGCGATTCTTTTACCCAGGCTTCCTTTTGATCTTCGTTGCCAAAAGCAAAATGCGGAAAATCTTTTTCAAACGTATTTTTATCAAAAATGACCCTGTCGGGCATAGCCCAAAGGCGGTTGACAAATATCTTCGAAGGCGCTTTCAGCGGCGTAATGGTCACGTTCACAAAAGCAGATTCGTCCTGTCCGCTCAGGTTGTAAGCGCCGATTTTTAGCGAATCCAGTTCGTACGCTTCAATGGTTTCCGGAAGTTGGAAATCGAGTTCCAGCGCAGCGTAGCCGACTCTGACGCTGGTTTGACCCGACTGCGTTTCGCCTGTAATATCCGTCACATCCGCCAAAACGACGTAGTTAAATTCCGGTTTGCGCTCTGCCGGAATTGAGCGATCCGGCTGTGCTTCAAATTCGATTTCAAAATTCCCGTTTTCGTCTGTTTTTATTCTGCCGTTGCCAATTTCCATTTCAGCGCCCTGCCAGGGATTCCAGCCACCCCAGTACCACCATTTCCAAAATGGAAAATTCACCCTGCGAACCACCCGATAACTGACATCGGCGCCGTCAATATTACTGCCCGCATAAGCCTTCGCCGATCCTTTTACTTTCACTTTTTCGCCCAGTTTATAACTACCTTCCACAGGATTAAAAGTCACTTCAAACTTCGGACGCTTGTATTCTTCAACCCGAAAACTTGCAGCGCCGTCAATACCTGTGGTGGTCGGCGTGAGTTGCATGGCGCCGAGTAAACCGGAAGTGGGCGCTGTAAAAGTACCGTTGACGGTGCCGTATTCATTGGTTGTGAGGTTGAGTTCCGCCACTTTTTGAAAGTTGGCGTCTCTGAGCATAATCGTCACCGGCATTTTCGGTACGACCGAAGGCATCCCGTCGCTGTCGTATTCTATCACCAGCCCTTTAAAGTAAATAGTTTGACCGGGTCGGTAGATGGCTCTGTCAAGAAAAAAATGGGTGTTTATTCTTGCATATCGCGTGGCAGTTTGCGTGTAGTTTGCATGCCAGCTGTCGGGCAGCAGCACGTCTTTCCCTTTGCTGAATTTTACTTTAAAACTGCCGCGTTCGGCAATGTTTGGCAATATTTTTCCCTCGGCATTGCTTTTTGCGGAGCCTATTTTTTTAGGTTCTCCCTGCTTGTTTAGTTGGTTGTATTCTATTTTGAAAAATTCAGCCTCCACGTCTTTCAGCGGCGTGCCTGATTTTCTGTTTACGACGATGTACTGTGTGCCCGTTTTTGAATAATTATTTTGTAAAAAGGCGATACCGGACACTTGCGTGAAAACGTAGTTGATGCCTCCCTGTTTTTCCGAAAATTCGGCATTGTCAGAAGCCATGATCAGGTACTGCCCGAATTTCAGCGCCGGAATTTTTAACTCGATCGAGTGCATTCGATAATCGCCGTCATCGGGCAAATCAAGCGCCCAGGTTTCCGAAACTTGTAACTGGTTAAAAAACGCGACGCGCTCGTCCCATTCTATCCGGTCTATTTTTTGGCGGGTTTCCTCGTCGAGTTTTATGACTTTTATAAAAATCTTTTTGAGGTTTTTGTACTCAAGTTTTGCAAGGCAAGGTTCTTCGGGCAAGTTGACTTCCTCGACGTACAACTGGATATTTTTTTGCAAAATCTGTCCCTGCAAATTTTTACAATTACCTGAGCCGAGGCTGTTGGGATATTTATCAATGGCAGTTTGACAAATTTCAAAAGCTGTTTTAAAATCCCATTTGTTTTTTTCAACTTCCTGATTTTCAATATTTTGAAAATAGAATGGACGAGGTTGATAATTGTTTCCCCGGTTGAAATAATAAGCAGCGAGTTGGTGACTGATGTTCGAAAATACTTCGTGCGCTTCGTGGCGCTTCATCAGGTCGCGCAGCGCTTTTTCGTACAATTCATCTTTAATATCTATCACTGCCTGGTCATAAACGAATTGTAATCTTTTCAAATCGGCGTCCACCAGAGCCGCCGGATTTGCGTCGTTCAGATGAAAAGCAATCAGTTTTTGAAAAAGCCGCAGCGTTTGCAGTTTGTAGGAACTGCTGTCGCGCGATGCGAAAATTTCCTTTGAAAAACCGGCTGCCGGCGCAAAAGCCGCTTCATTGTCCAGATAAAATTTATAAACCGGCTCGGTGAGATAGCTGCGCTCGTTCATAAAATAATCGAGCGCCCTGAAAGCGAGAAAATCAAAAAGGGTAGGGCGCACTATTTGGTCGTTGCCGGTACTCAATATGGCTGCAAAATCTTCGATGTTCACTTGTTTTGTCCTATCTTCTGCGACGGATTGCAAGTACAAATCGGCACTTTTTTCCAGTATCTGACCGGGCGTCCAGGTGCGTATATCATCAGTTTTGAAATCTACCGTTTCGGTACGGTCGCTAAATTTCCAGTGATTATTATCAAGGTAGCGGGCGTACATTTCCGCCAGCATAGATTGCAAAACAGGCTTTACCGGAAAGGTGGTGTAATTCAGATCGGTTTGCATGGCGGCGATTGCTTTTACCAGCCCGTCTTCTTCGAGTTCGCTGTTGAATTTGCCTCTGTAAATCAGGCATTTGATAATCTGCGAGGGGTTATTTTCCTTCCTGACAACCTGATATAGCTGGTTTGCTCTTTCCAGTGCCTCGCGGGGTAGTCCTCTTTTTTCGAGGCTGTCAATGGCAGCCCATTCTTTCGCGTGGTCGTTGGGTGGAAATGTTGACATAGGTTTGTGGATTTCTGGTTTTTGGAAGCCGAAATTGGCAAGCAAAATGACTCCGGTGAGAAGGGAGAAAAAAATAAACAGAGATTTTTTCATGGTTCTGATTTTGAATTAAAGGTAGCGCCGCGAAAGATAAGCCGCGGCAAATTTTGGAGTTTTTTGTAAAAAAATAAGCTGTCCGGTTCTTAAAATCGAACGTGGGTTAGATGACTAAGTTCGGCGACAAGGTTGGGAAGAAGTGGTTAAGGTTGTGTGAAATAATACGGGCAGCCTTCCGGTAAAAATTCTGGAAAGCTGCCCGCATTATTTTTCGCAAATTATTTGAAATCAACAATATAAGGGAGCCGGTATTGCGGGCCTTTCATTGTTTTGAGTTCGTACAAAGTTTCAAAATA